>JANOYK010000889.1:0-3270 GCA_031428855.1 Burkholderiales bacterium
TTTGTGCAGCCCGGCCGGTCGCGTGATCCGCGGCGCGGCCTATGTGATGGATGGCGGCTGGACTGCGCAGTAGCCGGGCGGCCCGTCGCGCGCCGTTGCGGTGCGCCGCACTCTGCCGCTCCCGGTTGCCCTCAGTTGCCCTCGATTGCTCCACCTCCCCTCCCCCATATCTCACCCCATCTCACAAGAATGGCTCCCACCAAGGGTTTCAGAGGCATGGTCAATAAAGGCCGGGCCGCCGCGCTGGCCGCAGCCGCCTTGCTGCTGACCGGCTGCGATTACTTGAGACCGTTCGAACAAGTGTGCGAGCGGCGGCTGGCACCGGCCGGCATTCGCGTGTCCGCGCCGGCAACCGAGTTGCGCCACGACTTCACCCAGTCCACCGCCGCGCTCACCGCGCGCGGTGCCAACCGCCATGCGCTCGCCGCTGGCGCCGGGCGCGTGGTCGAGGGCCTCACCGAAGTGCAGCTCAAACGCAGCGTGTCGATTGGCGGCAGCGGCATCGTCAAGCCGCTGTCAGGGCGCTACTGCATCCGCCCCGAGGTGCAGGTCACGCTGGCCTACCAGCCAATGACGGTGCTGGTGTCGAGCGCGCAAAAACCGGGCAGTTGCGAACACGCGCTCACACTCAACCACGAGATGAAGCATGTGCGCGCCTATGAGCGCTACATCGATGAGTTGAGCGCGGAAATCGAGTCGGGACTGCAGGCCCTGCTGGGCGATGGCATTCACTACTTTGCCAGCGCGCCAGAGGGCGAGCGTGCGCTGGACACAAAAATTAACAAAAAGATCGATGCGATTGTCAGCACCGGCATGACCCGCGTGCAGCAGCGCCAAAGTGCGATTGACACCCCCGAAGAGTATGGCCGCCTTGACTTGATGCAGTCCAAGTGCGGCAGCTAAAATGCCCAGATGAGCACTGCTGAACCAACCCCGATCCCGGCGCGCCTGGGGCGTTACAAAATCGTCGCCGAGCTCGGGCGCGGTGCGATGGGCACGGTGTTTCACGGCCTCGATGAAACGATTGAGCGCTCGGTTGCGCTCAAAACCCTGCACGCCGAACTGCCGGCCGACATTCTCGCCGAAGTAAGCGAGCGTTTCTTGCGCGAAGCCAAGTCGGCCGGCAAGCTTAACCATCCCGGCATCGTCACGATTTACGAGTTTGGGAAGGACGGCGACATTGCCTTCATTGCGATGGAGTTTCTCGAAGGCAAGTCGATGCAGCAGATCATGCGCGGCGGGCGGCTGCCGTTCAACACCATCATTGATCTGGTGGCGCAGGTAGCCGATGGCCTTGACTACGCCCACCGCTTCGGTGTGGTGCATCGTGACATCAAGCCGGCCAACATCATGGTGTCCTCGTCCGGCCAGGCCAAGGTCACCGACTTCGGCATTGCGCGCATTCAGTCGTCGTCGATGACCCAGACCGGCGCGATGCTCGGCTCCCCCAAGTACATGTCGCCCGAGCAGGTGCTGGGGCAATCCACCGATGGCCGTGCCGATATTTTTTCGCTCGGCGTGATGCTCTACGAAA
The DNA here is from genome assembly GCA_031428855.1 of Burkholderiales bacterium. Lineage (GTDB taxonomy): Bacteria > Pseudomonadota > Gammaproteobacteria > Burkholderiales > JAEUOS01 > CANJDH01. The sequence continues at coordinate 1,535 of JANOYK010000889.1, forward strand.
TGCTGGCCGGGCGCACGCCGTTTGAAACGCCCGACATCACGGTGTTCTCACTGATGCAGCGCATCGTCACGGTGCCGCATCCAGCCCTTTCCGAATCCGCGCCCGATGTGCCGGCCGCGTTTGAGGCGATCCTGACGCGCGCGCTGGCCAAGCGCCCCGACGGGCGCTACGCGCGTGCAGGCGAGATGGCAAGCGATCTGCGCAACATCAGGGATGGCCAAGCGGGCAGCACTGCCCCGGCAGCAGCGATGGCCGCGCCGCCGGCTGACTACGAGCGCACCTTGCTGACCGCATCGGCCAGCGCCGCTGCGCCAGTATCAACAGCGGCCCGCGCTCCCGCCAATCCGGCAGCCGTACGCCATCCAGCTGGGTTGGAGGCCACCGTCGTCAACCCGCCAGTCCAGGAAGTGTCCCTGCTTGGCGATCTCGATCAACTAGGTGCCGGGCTTGATGAAATCCACAGGAAAATCGCGGACGAGGAAACCAGCACGCTGACCAGCCGGCGTGTGAGCGGTGCCAGCGCAAAAGTGTGGGACGCCATGGCCGACGCGATTGAAGCGGTGCCGCAGCCCGGCACGCTAGCCGCAGACCAGCCGTCCGGCACCGCTGCCAGCAAGAGCGGCGTGTTTGGCCTGCTCCAGCAGCAGGCCGGCGGCCATCTCAAAGAACTGGCCCGTGCGCAGGAGAACGCCGCGCAAACTGCCGTGCTCGAACTCGACACCAAGTTGCGCTCGGGCTATGCGTTTCTCTCCGAGTTCATGCGTGCTGCCAACGTTGCCAGCCCGGTCTATGCAGCCAAACATACGCTGCCGCTGATGGGTGAGCTGCCGCCGCTCTATCTGACCGAAGGCGTTGTCAACACGCGCTCGCGGCGTGTCAATCTGGGGGGCGTGCCCAAAGATCTGGCCGAAGAAATCATCGTCTCCTACAACCTGGTCTTGGCGGTGCCGCAGCGGGCCTCCTACAAAACGCCCGAGCTGCTGCAATTCAAGGCGCTGCTCGACGAGCAGGAAATGAAATACAAGATCAAGGAAACCCGCAACACCTCCGGCGAGGTAACTCACGCCGGCTTTGAATATGACTTGCGCATCATCTGCGCGATGACACTGCGCCCCGACGTCACCGGCCAAGCCATCGACATCGTGTGCCGCAACATTGGCCCGCTCGGCCGCCGCCGCTACCGCGTGCTCACCAGCATGCTGGGGGACAGTTTGTACGAAGAATTGTCGAAGACCATGCTGGGTCACTTCAGCGCACTGTTGGCGCGGCAGGCGGTACGCGGCTGAACGCGCGCCAGCGCGCCCAAGACTGAACGCGCGCCAGCGCGCCCAAGACTGAACGCGCGCCAGCGCGCCCAAGAGCGCTCCCCCAGCACCCTCCCCGGTGCCGCGCCGCTTACTGACCCAGCAACATCTGGTTCATGCGCTTGACAAACCCGGCCGGGTCTTCCAGCGTGCCGCCCTCGGCCAGCAAAGCCTGGTCGAACAGCAGGCTGACCCAATCGCCGAAGCGCGCCTCTTCATACTTGAGCTTCTGCACCAGCGGATGCTTCGGGTTGATTTCCAAAACCGGTTTCCTGCCCGGCGCATTCTGCCCCGCCGCTTTGAGCAGGCGTGACAGGTGCGCACTCATATCCTGCTCATCCGAAACCAGACATGAGGGCGAATCCGTGAGGCGGTAAGTGACGCGCACTTCTTTCACCTTGTCGCCGAGCGCGGTTTTGATCTTCTCGACCA
>JANOYK010000890.1:0-3523 GCA_031428855.1 Burkholderiales bacterium
CGGCTCGAAGCCGAGCGCCTGCGACTGCGCTGCTACCGCCTCGGTAAAGCCGGTGGTGACCACGGTCACACCGGGAATGCCGCGTGCGTCGAGGTTCATGAGGTCGTGCAAACTGCACGACGTGCATGACCCTCAGTCGGAGAGCGCGATCAATACGACGTCGGCGGTGGCGGCGATGTTTTGCAGGTTTTCCGGTGTGGCAACCTTGGCATTGGTGGGCTTGCCGACGCGGATGGTGCGGATCTCGCGTTCGCGCAGACGCATCTCGACGCGGTCAAGAAACTCCTTGGTGCGGGTCTTGCCGATGTCGAACAGCCCGACCGTGAGGCCGGCCAGAGACGGCGGCGGGGCCAGGCGCGCGCGCTTGAGCGGTGAGGTTTCGGGCGTGGGGTCGCGCATCCACCGCATGCTTGTCGTGCGGCTTTCTGTGCTCATGCTGCTTGCGATACTCATGCTGCTCATGATTTGATCTCCTTGGTGACGGGTTGCAGTTCGAGATGATGGCGACCGGCGATCCAGCCCGGCAGGATGGCAGAAAACAAACCGGCCGGGCCACCGGCGCGCACGATGAGCAGGCCGTCCGGATGGAATTTCGGCACAGACTGGCCGGCCATCGCGGCCGGCATGCCTTCGCCGACGCCGTGGGCACCGGCGATCAACTCTGCGCCCGGTCGCACTGTGGCTGCGTCAATTGCTTGCTCGATGCGCTGGCGGTCCCAGCCGGCTTGGGCAAAGATCGCGTAGTGCTCTGGCGATAACACCAGGATGGCGCGTTGCGACAAGGCTATCTTGGGGTGGCCAATCGCGTTCAGCCCCATCGCCAGCGAACGCGCCAATTGCTCGGGCGCGCGCGATTTCTGATCCACGAAGCCCTGCACGCCCTCCCCCTGAAACAGGGTCACGGTCGACACCCCCGGCGCAAAGCCGCGCGCCACCGACAGCGGCTGCCACCCGGGATCGGACTCATCTTCGGCAAAGCAGAAGGTGTATTTGCCGGGGCCGCCGAGCGTGGCGCGATCCATTTCGCCGGGGCGGCCGCCGCCGACGTTGCGCACGATCAGTTGCAGCGCGCGCCCGATGGTGGCGTTGGCGCGATTGCCCTGCCCCAGCGCATTGAGGCCGGCATTCATGCCGATGCGCTTTGCGACCGGGCCGTTGACGATGATGATCGGCGACGAAAAATAGGTGGTGGCCAGCAAGCCGTGCAGCGTGAATACCGGCTCCAGCGCGGCTTCGATGGCAGCGAGCACCACCGGCAGGTATTCGGGCTTGCAGCCGGCCATCACCGCATTGATGGCGGCCTTCTCGACCGTACACGGCGCCAGATTGGGCGGGATCAGGCCGAGCACTTCGCCGCTCTGGCGGGTGGTGCCGGCCAGCATGCGCAGCACCCGCACGTCCGTCGGCGGCACCAGCGGCAGGCCATCGCTCCAGCCGCGCTCGAAGCAGACTTCGACTTCGTCGTCGTACGGTCCAAACGCCACCTTGCGCGCCTGGATGCCGGGGTCGCCGAATCGCACCTGGAGGTATTCGGCAAGGCCCGGCTCGACACTCTTCGAGCCGCAGCCGGGGCGCAGTGCCGGCATGCCTGCACCGAGATCGGCAATACCGGTGACGCGGCGCCACTCGGTGGTGTCCCAGCCTTCGGTGCGCGCCACTTCAACGCCGTTGTCAAAGCGGATCAGGGTCGGCACGATCTCGATCTTGTGGCGAAATGCGGCACCGAGCTCGCGATCATCGACGACGCCGTCGAGTTGGTCCGGGAAGCCGGGGTCATCCTGGGAGTACACCTTGAACGCCGGGTCGCGCGCCGCCAGCGCGCGCATCACCGGCACCACCAGTTCGCAGGTTGGGCAATCGCGCTTGGCGAATACCGCCAATGTGGTGGCGCCACTCATTGGAGCACCGGCATTTGCCAGAGGTAAGCCGCAGGGTAAGCCCCGAAGTACACGCCGAAGTACACCTCGAACCCCGATTGCACATGGTGTGATGAAACCATTCCGCCTCCCTCAGTTTGTCCCGGTATGCCTCAGTGTGCCTATCCCGCGAACCGGTCTTGACTATACCGCACCGCTCCGGTCCTTGATGGAATGGCAATACGCTGCGGCCCTCGCCCCCTGGTCTTGCCGGTCACGCTGGCATCGGACGGAAAGTTGATTGATCCGGCCTATTGCAGGAAATGTTCAATTCGCGCCAGTTCGTCATCCAGCGCCGCACGAAACGTCTTGTCGCGCGGCGCATTGCCGGTCACATAACCGAGTTCGCTTTGCAGCTTGCTGTCCTTGACGGCAAGATTTCCCCAGCCGATCACTTGATCGCGCCAGAGCATGGGCAGCGCGTAGTAGCCGCGAATGCGTTTGGCGGCGGGCGTGTAGGCTTCAAAGCGGTACGCCCAGCCCCAGAACAGCTCGAAGCGGCGGCGATCCCATACCACGGGGTCAAACGGTGCGAGAAGGCGCACGGTGTCGCTCTGCGTGGCGGCGTGCCCGGTGTGTCCTGCGTACCCGGCATGCCCCGCGTATCGCTTGGCCAACGGCGATTCGCCCTGCGGCCAATACCAGGTGATGCCATCCAACGTTGCGCTTGGCAGCCGCGCCTTCGCCCGCGCGAAAGCCGCCGCGCGCTGCCCTTCCCAATGCGGCGCGCCGCCGCGAAGCATGGCAATCAGCTCACGCAAGGAGCGCTCAGGCAGCGGCGCATATTTGTGGACAATCACATTCACCAGCGCGTCCATCGCCCGATCCACCATTGCCTGCTCTGGCTTGGCGCTCCGTTGCGGCAGGTGTTCGGCCACCGCATAGGTGCGCACACCGCCCGCGCGTGCGGCAATGCGCAGCAGGCCGCGGTAATGCATGTCGTCGAGCAATTGCGTGCTGGCGTTCGACGTGCCGCCAAACCAGTTGCGCACGCGGCCATGGGCAAAATGCGCATCCACCTCGCGCGGATGCACCACGCCACGCTGTTGCACAAATGCCAGCACTGCCTTAGCCTGCGCGGCCCGCGCCTTGGGCCAGACGGCGCGTGGCGTGCGCGGATGCATCAGCGCCTGCGTTGCGCGCGGCAAGAAGCCGTAGTTCACAAAAAAATCTTCCTCCACGTCGAGCGCCGCATAGCGCCGCTCCAAATCCCCCGCGCGATAGTTTTTCACGCGATGGCGCAAGGTCAAGTCCTGCGCGCGCGCCGGTGCGCGAATCGGATCGGCCTGCACAAAGCCGAGCCGCTTGATCGCTGCTGAGAGACTCGTTGGCGCGAACAAGGTGCGCGCAATGGCGTAGCGGCGCAGGGCGTCTAGGGTGACGGGGGTGATGGCAGTGATGGCGGTGACGGGTGCGGTGGGCATGGCTCAGGGATGTTGTGAACAGGAAACCAGCCCGGGGTGAGGAGGATTCAACGTTGGCCCGATTGTATGAGCGCCGCCAGCCGCCCCCTTACACTCGCATCTTCAACGCGCGCCTTCCGCTCTTACCTTCCCCGAATTGACTTTGGAGTTATGCATGAAACACAAACCCCTTGGCCGCACCGG
>JANOYK010000891.1:0-4386 GCA_031428855.1 Burkholderiales bacterium
ACCAACCCCATGCGCTTATTCAGACTCTATACCAAACCCAATGGCGACTCCGCCCTCGACCGCCACGAAATCCCGATGACCGGCATCGAGCGCCCGATCTCGGCCACCTTCCCGTGCGAATCGGTGTTCTTCCGCGACACGCCCGAGGGCCACGTGCAAAGCTGGCACAACGCGCCGCGCCGCCAGCTCATCGTCCTCACCACCGGTCTGATGGAAATTGAAACCAGCGATGGCCGCCGCACCGTATGCCAGCCCGGCGATCTGGTCTTCGCCGAAAACTTCACCGGCAAGGGCCACATCACGCGCTCGCTGCGCGGCGTGCGCGGCTTCATGCATCTGGTGATGCCGGATGATTTTGAAGTCAAAGATTGGCCGCTGGTGCCATCGGTGTCGGTGGCACCGCCAGTATCTGCGAGTTAACCAAGCGTTACCCGCAAACCCACACCCCCGCTATCGCGTCAACTTCGCACTTACCCCAATCAACAAGGAGCGTCAACCCATGAAAGCCATCACCTTCCCCGGCGACCGCCAACTCGACATCATCGAACTGCCCGACCCCACCCCCGGCCCGGGTGAAGTGGTGCTGGAGATCAAAGCCTCGGGCATGTGCGGCAGCGACTTGAAGTTCTACCGCGCCATCGGCGGCCCGGCCTCCCTCGGGTTCAAAGCATCAGCCGGGCCAGTAGTGGCCGGGCACGAACCCTGTGGCGTGGTCGCTGCCGTCGGCCCCGGCGTCGACAAAGCGCAAGCCTTCGTCGGCATGCGCGCGATGGTGCATCACTACCGCGGCTGCGGCGTCTGCCCGCAATGCTCGACCGGCTGGATGCAACTGTGCGACGACGGCGTCAAGGAAGTCTACGGTGTTACCGGCCACGGCGCGCACGCCAAGTACATGAAAGCGCCAGCGCGCACGCTGGTCACGTTGCCGGAAGAACTCTCGTTCGAAACCGGTGCCGCAATCGCCTGCGGCACCGGCACTGCATGGGGCGCACTGCAACGCATGGGCCTGATGGGGCAACACACCATCGCCATCTTCGGCCAGGGGCCGGTCGGCCTCTCGGCCACGCAACTGGCGGCAGCCATGGGCGCCCGCGTCATCGCCCTCGACGTCAGCCCCGAGCGCCTCGCCCGCGCCAAAGAATTTGGTGCCGCCGAAACCATCAACCCCGCCACCACCGATGACGTCGTCGGTGCCATCAAAACCCTCACGCAAGGCCTCGGCGCACACCTGTCGCTCGACGCCTCGTCATCAGCCGACGCGCGCGCGCAAGCGGTGCGCTGCGTGCGCACCTGGGGCAAAGCCTGCTTCGTGGGCGAAGGCGGCAGCGTCTCACTCGACGTCAGCCCCGATTTGCTGCGCCGCCAGGTCACGCTGATCGGCTCGTGGACGTTCTCGACGGTGGGCCAGGCCGACTGCGCCCAGTTCGTCGCCGAGCGCGGCATTGCGGTCGACAAACTGTTCACGCATCGCTGGCGTTTGGATCAGGGCAAGGAGGCGTACCAATTGTTTGACCAGCAGAGTTCGGGCAAGGGTGTGATTCTGCCGTCGTGATGGTTGCGCGGTTTTGACCCAGCCCATGCCCGCAGACGCGCATGGGCCGGGCTTGTGCGAGGAATAATGCTCAAGACCGTTGGTGGACAACGTTTTTCAGGCGTTAGCGTAAACCTCAACGACGTTCTACGCTTTGTCACTCAACGCAAGCAGCCCGCCAATCGAATCCGGCACGACGCCGCGCTCCAGCATGCGCCGGAACACGGCGTACACATCGGTCTTCGCGCCCGCCTTGCGCAGCGTGTCGTCATCGTTGAACCATACGTAGACGATCAACTTCACGGGGCTTGACGCGAACCGGAAAAACAGACGGTAACGATCCGGCAAGCCTTTCTTCACGCGCCGCCAGTTGGCGTATTGACCGCCAAGTGTTTTGCCGAGACGGAAATCGGGATGATCCGGATTGGCCGGCACCTGCTGCGTAATGGCGCTGTAGACCGACGCCAGAAGCCGGGTTTTCGGATGCGTCTTGTAGCCCACAGGATCGCGCTTCGCCAGCTGCGTCACATCCGCTTCCAGTTCGTCCAGTGCCAGCTTGAACGGCTTGAAATAAAAAAGCTGCCAGCCGCTTTGGCCTCTGCTTTGCGCCATCACCTGCAGCATCCGCCACGCACAGTCAACGCCTGGTCAAATCTTGATACCAGCCACCAGCTTGCCAATGCGCTTCAACTGCGCACGGTCCGCCGGCTCGATCAATTCCGGGTGCTCCGCCATTTCCTTTTCCAGAAAACTCAAAAAGCCCAGCAGCACCGGATCCGCGTCAGCGTCGCGCAGCACGCGCGAGCGTTTCGATTTTGCCGAAAGCAACACCTGCCCATCGGCCAGAATAGTGGCGCGCACATCGCCATCAAACTCCGGATGTGCCTTGAAAAATTTGGCATCGAGACGGATGCCTTTGGAGTTCCCTACCGGCGTGACCTTGCCGGCGTAGTGCTCGGACACCGGAGCGGAGTAGGTCATGGCAGATTCACTCATGGAAGCCTCTTACGTGATGACGTGGTTACGCGTGTAAGCACATTTTACTGCAAGCGTCAGATACCCCGCACCGGCAAGCGAATACAACCGCTCAGCGTTTAACCGCCGCCTCGCAATTGGGGCAAGCGGGAATCTCGAAATAAGCGATTGGTTGCGTACCATCGGCCATGCCGCCCACCTGGCCCGATGGTGTGGCAAAGCCGCTGTTGCCGCAATACCAGGACGGCAGAAAACGCCCATAGGGCTGCGGGCCGGTGGCGTTGGCACCAACCACGTAAGCGGTTTGCAGATACGCCGCCGCCTGCGCAGCGTAGCCGGTCGCGTTGAAGCCGGACTGGCCGCACTCCGCCTGCGAGCCGGCCGTCACGCCCCACGGCACGATGACGAGCTGCGGCTTGTAGGGTTTGAGTGCCGCCAGCGCGGTGGTATCAAAGGTGTAGGCGTCGGCGCACACCAGCAGCGCCGTGCTGCCAAACGGCGTTTGCGCGGTCTTGATATCCGACAGCGGCCCGGCGCTGTAGCCGCACCCGCCGCCGCCAAACACGGCCGGACAATCACTCGGGTTGAACGCATTTTTCAGCACCGCATATTTGCGATGATGCAACACGATCTCGCCCTGCGGATTGAGCAGAATCCCGGCATCGTAGGCCTGGTACACATCCGGGTTGGTGCCCATCTGCGGCCCGCGCTCGGCCAGGCCCGCCGCCACCCAGATATTCGCGTTCATCGCTATCGCCGCGAACTGCGCCGAATATATTCCCGGAATCGGCGCAGCATCAGTGAACACCTTGGGGTTGAGCCAGCCAAACACCGACGCTTCGGGAAAAACAATCTACATCGCGCCTTGCGCACGGGCCTGATTCGCCAGCGCCTGCATCGCCGCAAAATTGCCCACGCCCGCCGAATCCAACTGCACCACCGCCACCCGGATCAAAGCCGCAGGCGTTGCCCCCGGTGCCTGACCCTGCTGCGCCCATAGGGGCTGCGCCAGTAGCAGAATCGCCGTCAAAGAAATATTTCTCAACAAGTGCAGCATGTTTCACCTCTCTCGTGCTAAACAATGTTGCAGACTGGAACGTCGCCAAATTTACTGTCGCAGCTTTCAACTTGGCAGCGTCGATGCGTCCGCTCCGTTTGGCTGTCAGCAATGCACTCGCCATTTCGTAGTGCCACAAGTCGGGCACAGCCGGCGTAATGTCGTTGCGATCTATCGCCGCCAACATCGAGGCGGCGTAAGGATGGATTGATGCAGCTTCAGGGAGAAACCATTCAAGCGCCACGCTGACGTCGAGGACGAACCACCTAGCGGCCATGCCGGGCGCGAACCCGCGCAAGGTAGTCCCTGCCGCTCTCGCCCGGCGGTGAAGACTTGGTGCCGCGCACTTGCCGCAGAATCGAAGCAATCGCCTTGCGGCGCAATTCGAGATCGACCGGCACATCCGGACGCAACAGCAACACGCCGGGAGCGACCTGCAGGCTTGTGATGCGTTCGGGAGCGTTCATGATGTGGCTGCGCGGCGAATAGATGAAAAGATTATACGACCGGCCAAACGCATTGCGATTCGATTGTGATGCCGGGACAGCCGCTTGCAGCAACCGCAGGAGCAAGCGCGTGAATCACGCTTCAGCATTTCACACCAAGGCATACCCGGAGAGGCGCATGGATGGGACTTCAGCGCTGACATACTCTGAAACCCGCCACCACCAAGGCTCTCCGGACTGGTCACTTGCGGCATTTCGCTTTGGTATTTACCTGCATAGAGATCAAGTTGTACAATAACCTGTACAAATCAATCGGAGCACTTCCCATGGACGCCATCACCTATAGCACCGCACGCGCCAACCTCGCCAGCAGCATG
>JANOYK010000892.1:0-4785 GCA_031428855.1 Burkholderiales bacterium
TGGTCTCCTCTGCCTTTATTGGTTTGATGCAGTGCGTTGGTGCGACATGACGCATGACACGCGGCAGCAGTAGCGAAGGTTACCGGGCCGACGGTGGGCCGTCAATCATGCACTGCCACATCATGCCATGCCGCATCACGCTATGACATTTGGTCAAGCCATCCCGTCCGCCATGACCGCCCTGTCGGTGGCGGCCGATTTCGCCATGGGTCAGACGGCCGGGTTTGCGGCGCGCCATTGGCGCGAACATGAGGCGCTGGCGGCCATGCGCGTGATCGAAAGCGCGGCGTCGGCAGCGCCGGATTTTCCGCAGACGCCGCACGCGCCAACCGCACGCGCCAACCGCATGCGCCAACCGCTTGAGCCTGCAGCGGTTGTGTGGCGCGCGCACCGGCGGCGGCTTGTCCCAGCGCTCCTAGTGCTTTCAAACCTGGTACATGGCCGGTGTCCGGCGCTGACACCGGCCACGCCGCAGAACTGCTGGCGAAAGCGCGTTCCGCATGATATCTTGTGGCTGCGAACGACTCTGCCAAAACAGTGAGCCGCTTTGCCGAAAGTGTCATCGCCGAATTCTGCAAAGAAGACGCAATTGACTGTCAGTGATTGCTCAATGTCAATTCGGCATCTGGCTGAGAGCCGCTCCCACCAACGGTCTTTAGCCATTCCTTGTTCGGAGAACCGCATGAAACCAGTTGCTCTCATCATCGGCGCAGGCGACGCCCTGGGCGGCGCGATTGCCAAACGCTTCGCGCGCGCAGGCTACACCGCTTGTGTGACGCGCCGCAGTCTGGAAAAACTCGCGCCGCTCAAGGCGCAAATTGAAGCGGCTGGCGGCGTCTGCCACGCCTTCGGCTCCGACGCGCGCGATGAAGAAGCTGTCATCAAATTGTTCGCGCAGATCGAGGCGGACATCGGCCCGGTGGAAGTGTTCGTGTTCAACATCGGCGGCAATGTGCGTTTTGGCATTACCGAGATGACGGCGCAGGTCTACCGCAAGGTGTGGGAGATGTGCGCGTTTGCCGGTTTTCTCACCGGGCGTGAAGCGGCGCGGGTGATGTTGCCGCGTAAAAAGGGTACGGTCATTTTTACCGGTGCCACCGCCAGTTTGCGCGGCGGTGTGGGCTTCTCGGCCTTCGCCGGCGGCAAGCACGCGCTGCGCGCGCTGGCGCAGAGCATGGCGCGTGAACTCGGGCCGCAAAGCATTCATGTCGGCCACGTCATCATTGATGGCGGCATCGACACCGCGTTCATCAAAGAGCGCTTCCCCGGGCGTTACGCCTTGAAGGATCAAGACGGCATTCTCAACCCGGACCACATCGCCGAGAATTACTGGACCCTGCACAGCCAGCCGCGCGATGCCTGGACGTTTGAACTGGATGTGCGACCGTGGATGGAGAAGTGGTGACGGGTACGCCATAGCTGCGGCGCAGCGCGCAGACGAGGTGCGCGCGTCAGGCGGATAATCGCCACTCTTGTATTCACGCGCCCGCGGTCTGATACCGGTACGCGGCGCACCGGAGTCAAGTCATGAATCAGTCCCAGATACCCCATAGCAGCAGTGCCACCCACGAGGTGCTCAACCAGAGCACGCCGCTCTCGGGTTACAACCTGTACACCACCAACCGCGCCCTGCGCGATGCAGTGGCGTTCAACAGCGGCGCGGCACACGCGGCCTCGCTCAATACCTTTCTCGGCGAGGTGGGTGCGGAGCTCGGCACGGCGGCCATGATCGAGTCGGCCCGCCTCGCCAATCAATGTACGCCGCGCCTCGTCACACACGATGCGGCCGGCCGCCGCGTCGATCAGGTCGAGTTTCACCCGGCGTATCACAGCCTGATGCGCGCCGCGCTCAAGTGGGGCCTGCACACCGGGCCGTGGTCTGAGCCGTTGGAAGGGGGGCCGGTGCCGCACGTCAAGCGTGCCGCCGCCTTCATGCTGTTCACCGAAATTGAAGCGAGCACCCTGTGCCCGGTGTCGATGACTTACGCCGTGGTGCCCGCCCTCAAGCGCAACGCGCGCATCGCCGCCGAGTGGCTGCCTAAGCTCTATGGCCGCGAGTACGACGCGCGCTTCATCGCGGCCGGCGGCAAGAGCGCGGTGACGATGGGCATGGGCATGACCGAGAAGCAGGGCGGCTCCGACGTGCGCGCCAACACCACCGCTGCCGTGCCGCTGGGCGGCGGCGCATACGCCATCACCGGCCACAAGTGGTTCATGTCGGCACCGATGTGCGATGCTTTTTTGATTCTGGCGCAGGCACCCGGCGGCCTCACCTGTTTTTTTCTGCCGCGCATCCTGCCCGATGGCAGCGTCAACGCCATCCGCATCGAACGCCTCAAAGACAAACTCGGCAACAAGGCCAACGCCAGTTCGGAAGTGGAGTTCAGCGGCGCGCACGCGTGGGCGGTGGGCGACGAGGGCCGCGGCGTGCCGGTGATTTTGGAAATGGGCACACTGACCCGGCTCGACTGCGCGCTCGGCACGGCCGGCCTGATGCGGCAAGCACTGGCGCAGGCGCTGCACCACTGCGCGCAACGGCAGGCGTTTGGCAAGCTGCTCAAACACCAGCCGGTGATGCGCAACGTGCTGGCGGATTTGGCGCTGGAGTCGGAAGCGGCGACAGCGCTGGCGATGCGGCTGGCGCGCGCGGTCGATGGCAGCAGCAGCGACGGCGGCGGCAACAGCAACACCTCGTTCGAACAAGTGATCCGCCGCGTCCTCACGCCCATCGCCAAGTTCTGGATCTGCAAACGCGGCAGCCACTTCGCGCAAGAAGCAATGGAGTGCCTCGGCGGCAACGGCTATGTCGAAGAAGGCGTGCTGGCGCGGCTCTACCGCGAAATGCCGCTCAATTCGATTTGGGAAGGCGCGGGCAACATCATGGCGCTCGACCTGCTGCGCGCATTGCGCCAGGGGCCGGAAGTGAGCGCCGCACTCGACGCCGAGCTGGCCCCGGCCAAAGGCGCGAACCCGCATTTCGACCGCTTCATCGCGCGCCTGCCGCAGCGGCTGGAAGACGCCGCCGCGCAGGAATCGAGCGCGCGCCGCCTCGCGCAAGACGTGGCGCTGGCAGTGCAGGCGGCACTGCTCAAACAACACGCGCCCGATTTTGTGTTCGACGCATTTTGCGCGTCACGGCTGGCGGGCGACTGGGGCTATGCGTTTGGCACCCTGCCCGCGTCCTGCGATGTGGAACGTATCATTGAGCGTGCCATGCCGGTGTGACATGGCGTCACTCCTTTGCAACCGCGCCCCGTAACCCCGATGATATTGACGAACGAATCGACCCTGCCCGCCACACTGCTCGAAACGCCAGTGCCGGTTGGCGAAGAGTTTCGCGACAAACTGGGCGCGTCAGCGTGCGGGTCCTCAGGCGCGCGAATGGACGCACCCGTCACCGCCGGCAGCACCCAGCGTGCGCGCCGCAGTCTGACGCCAGAGGAGTTGGCGCGCCTCACCGCACTCTCCGCCGCACGCAGCCTGTGGAGCCTCGCACAAACCGCCACATTGCTCATCCTCACCGCCGCGCTGGGCCTCTACGCGTTCTCGATCATCGCCAGCAAACCCTTGGTGGGAGCGCCTCTCCTCGTGATTGCCGTCATCCTCACCGGCTGCTGGCAGCATTGGCTGGCGATCATCTCGCACGAGTCCACCCACTACCGCCTGTTTGCTTCGCGCAGCGCCAATGATTGGGTGGGGCGTATCGCCGGCATGCTGATCGGCGTCTCCACCTTCTCCTACCGCATCGTGCATCGCCTGCATCACAACCATCTGTACGAGCCGATCGACCCCGACATGGCGCTGATGGCGGGCTACCCGCGCGGCAAAGCTTATCTCTGGAAAAAACTCCTCAAAGATATCAGCGGCCTGACCGCCTGGCGCAACTACCTGTACTTCTTCGGCGCGCCCTCGGCCAACGCCGCCACCGGGCAAAAGCAAGACCCGCTCGCCGACACCGCCACACATCTGCGGCAACGCGCGTTGCGCGACCGCTGGATCGTGGCGGGCTTTCACATCGTCACGCCGCTGCTGATGTTTGCCATCGGCTATGGCATCGAGTATCTGATGCTGTGGGTGCTGCCCGCCATCACGGTGCAGGCCTTCATCCTGCGTCTGCGCGCGGTGGCCGAGCACGGCGCGCCGTCCGACACCTCCACCGCGCTCGGCGCGGCGCGCACCAACATCCAGATTCCGTGGCCGGTGCGTGTCGCGCTGTTTCCGCACAGCGTCAACTACCACCTCGAACATCACCTCTACCCGGCTGTGCCGCACTACCGGCTGGCCGAACTGCACGCGCTGCTGCGCGAGCGCGGTGTGCTCGAAGGGGCCGAGGTGCGCACCTTTCGCGACACCATGACGCGTGTGTTCGGCGCGCGCGGATCGGTGCGTGATGCGGCTGCTGTCTCAGGTAAACCATCAGGTAAACCATCAGGGAATGCGTCAGGTGACGCATCGGGCCACGCGTCAGGCAACACCGCCGCCAGCACTGCGGTTAATCCCGCAGTTAACGCCGGGGGTGCCGCGTAAAATTACCGCACTCGCGTATCTGCGCCGCTCGCCCGGGGCGGCGTTTTTTATCCAAGGATCCTCATGCAAACCATCCGTCTCGACAAAGATGCCGAAGGCATCATCACTCTCACGTTCGATGCGCCCGGTGCGCCGGTCAACACCATGTCGGCCGCCTGGCAGCGTGATATTGAAGAAGTGGCCGCGCTCGTCACCGCGCAAAAAGACCGCATCAAGGGCGTGATGTTCGTCTCGGCCAAGAAGACATTTTTCGCCGGG
>JANOYK010000893.1:0-3896 GCA_031428855.1 Burkholderiales bacterium
CATGCGCAGCGGTTGCCGCCACGATCAATGAGCGTTTGCCGGTGGTGGTGCATGCCAAGGATTTGTGCGGCCGCTTTTCTGGCCGGCTGGTCAAAGGGGTCAACGCCAAGGCTGCCACACCGCAATGGATGAAAGTCCGGCTGGAGCGCTCCGGCCAGCGCTCGATCTCGGCGCTGGTTGATATCTCCAACTACATCATGCTCGAATTGGGGCGGCCCTCGCATATTTTTGATGCGGACAAAATCAGGGGCAGCCAACTCGATGTGCGCTGGGGCGTCAAAGGCGAACAGCTTACGCTGCTCAACGGCCAAACCGTTGAAGTGGACGAGTCGGAAGGCGTGATCGCCGACGCCGGCGGCGTCGAAGCGCTGGCCGGCATCATGGGTGGGGACGCCACCGCCGTCAGCCTCGACACCACCAGCATCTTCATCGAAGCGGCGTTCTGGTGGCCGGAAGCGATTCAGGGCCGCGCGCGCCGCTTCAACTTCACCACCGAAGCCGGACACCGCTTTGAGCGCGGCGTGGATTTCTCGACCACGGTCGAGCACATTGAGCGCATCACTGCGCTGGTGCTCGCTATTTGCGGCGGGCAGCCTGGCCCGGTGGACGACCAAATCCTGGCGTTGCCTGTGCGCGCGCCACTGCAGATGCGGGTTGAACGCTGCCGCAAGGTAATGGGCGTGGCGCTCGACAAAGGCGAGATGCTCGATGTGTTCAAGCGCCTCGCCTTGCCAGTGCTTGATCTGGGCGATACCCTGGAGGTCACGCCGGCGCCGTACCGCTTCGATCTGGTGATCGAGGAAGACTTGATCGAGGAAGTCGCGCGCATTTACGGCTTTGACAAGATTCCGGCCCATCCGCCCAAGACCTCTGCCGCGATGCAGATTGGCCGCGAGACGCGTCGCTCCCTGGTGAGTTTCAAACAACTGATGGCGGCGCGCGATTTTCAAGAAGTCATCAACTACAGTTTTGTGGATGAAGCGTGGGAGCGTGATCTCGTCGGCAACACCGATCCGATCCGCGTCCTCAACCCGATTGCGAGCCAAATGGGCGTGATGCGCTCATCCCTGTTTGGCGGTCTCATCGCCAACGCGGTGTACAACGTCAACCGCAAGCAATCACGGGTGCGCGGTTTTGAAGTCGGCGGTGTGTTCCGGCGCGACGCCACCGTCACCGATGGTCCCTTGTCGATCGCCGGATTCTCGCAGCCGCGCATGCTCGGTGCGATTGCCTGCGGTCCGGCGTCGCCTGAGCAGTGGGGCGTCAACACTCGCCCGGTCGATTTTTTTGACCTCAAGGGCGACTTGGAGGCCCTGCTCGCCCCCTCGCGCGCGACGTTTGAGGCAGCGTCCCACCCTGCCCTGCATCCGGGCCGCAGCGCGCGCATCTGCGTTGACGGCATGCCAGCCGGATTCATCGGCGAGCTGCATCCGCGCTGGGTGCAAAGCAATGGATTGTCTTCCGCCCCGATTCTGTTTGAAATTGATTTGGCGCTTGTTGCACATGCGCCACAGCGCGTGCATGTGGAAGTCTCAAAATTTCCCCCGGTGTTGCGGGATATTTCCTTGGCCCTGCCGGCCAGGACGCCGGTGGCAGACCTGCTCGATTGCCTTTGGCAGGCAGCAGGCACGGCGGTCACCGCCGTGCAATTATTCGATCATTACCGCCCCGAGAAAATTCAAGCGGGGACGCCATCGGGCACGCAATCCGGCGCACATCCTGGCGCCCAAACAGGCCTCGCCGAAACCGAAAAAAGCCTTGCATTCCGGGTAGTTATGCAAGATACTCAGAAAACACTTACAGATGCAGAGGCAGACGAAACCATCGCGCGGATGGTCACCGCAGCCCAACAAAAGCATCAAGCCAGACTGCGTGCGTGACAGGAGGATCCGGGCCTGACGACCGGCCGGAACGACATGAATCTCGAAACCAATCATCAAGGCATGGCACCCCACACTCCCGGCTTGGATGAAGCTCCGGTCAACACACTGACCAAGGCCGAATTGGCGGACTTGCTGTTCGAGAAGGTCGGCCTCAACAAGCGTGAAGCCAAGGATATGGTCGAGACTTTTTTCGAGGAAATTCGCACCGCCCTCGAAAATGGCCATAGCGTCAAACTGTCCGGCTTTGGCAATTTTCAGTTGCGCGACAAGCCGCAGCGGCCGGGCCGCAACCCCAAGACTGGCGAGGAAATACCGATCACCGCGCGCCGGGTGGTCACCTTTCACGCCAGTCAAAAATTGAAGTCAATGGTCGAGGCGCACTACCATGGCGGGTCCACGAACGCCTGAGCGCAGCAACGGCGGCGTTCTGCCGTCCATCCCAGCCAAGCGCTACTTCACCATCGGCGAAGTCAGCGATTTGTGCGGGGTGAAGCCCCACGTGCTGCGTTACTGGGAGCAGGAATTCACCCAGCTCAAACCAGTGAAACGGCGCGGCAACCGGCGCTATTACCAGCACCACGAAGTGCTGCTGATCCGGCGTATCCGCGATCTGCTGTACGAGCAAGGCTTTACCATCAATGGCGCGCGCAACCGCCTCGATGACGTCATTGCCGCCGCCAAAGCGGCTGATGCAGCGTCCGCCGCAGCGCCCCAGCCACCCAGCGGTTTCAGCTTGACCGCGCTGAAACAGGATCTGCAGGCGATCGCCGATATATTGCGTTAATTGCCGCGATTTCGCTGTGCGTGCGGGCGCTATTTTGATAAAATGACAACGTTGATTGCGCGCCACGCAAGCTTTAAGCAAGGTAACCGGAGAGGTGGCAGAGTGGTCGAATGTACCTGACTCGAAATCAGGCGTAGGTGTAAGCCTACCGTGGGTTCGAATCCCACCCTCTCCGCCAAAAAAAACGCCCGTAACCGGGCGTTTTTTGTTTTGGTGCTCACATCCTCAATGCCACCGCTGCGCGCAGTGCGGCTGCACCAGCCAACGCCCTTCGCATCAACCTACCGGTGCCGCAATCCGCTCAAGACCGTTCATATAAGGCCGCAACACCGCTGGCACCGTGATGCTGCCATCCGCATGTTGATAGTTTTCCAGCACCGCCACCAGCGTGCGCCCGACCGCCAGCCCGGAGCCGTTCACGGTATGGGCCAATTGAGGCTTGCCTTTCTCATCCCGGTAGCGCGCCTGCATGCGCCGCGCCTGAAACGCCTCGAAGTTGCTGCATGAGGAAATTTCGCGGTAGGCGCTCTGCCCTGGCAGCCACACTTCGATGTCATACGTTTTGGCGGCAGAGAAACCCATGTCGCCGCTGCATAACGTCACCACGCGGTAGGGCAGATCCAGTTTTTTAAGAATCGTTTCGGCATGTCCGGTCAATTCTTCGAGCGCCTGATATGAGCGCTCCGGGTGCGCAATCTGCACCAGTTCCACCTTGTCAAACTGATGCTGGCGGATCATGCCGCGCGTGTCTTTGCCATAAGAGCCAGCCTCGGAGCGGAAGCACGGGGTGTGACAGACAAACTTGAGCGGCAGGGTATCGAGCGCGACGATTTCATTGCGCACGATGTTGGTGACCGGCACCTCAGCGGTTGGAATCAGATAGAGCTTTTCATCGCCGCCCTTGGAAGTCGCAAACAAGTCTTCTTCAAATTTGGGCAATTGCCCGGTGCCGCGCATGGAGTCGGCGTTAACCAGGTAGGGCGCGTAAATTTCGGTGTAGTCATGCTCTTGGGTGTGGGTATCGAGCATGAACTGCGCAAGAGCACGATGCAGTCTGGCCACCGGACCTTTCATGACGGCAAAACGCGCGCCCGAAATTTTCGCCGCTACAGCGAAATCGATTCCGCCGAGGCTCTCCCCAAGGTCAACATGATCCTTGACGTCAAAACTGTACGCGCGCGGCGCGCCCACACGCCGCAATTCGGTGTTGTCTTCGGACGAGCGGCCGG
>JANOYK010000894.1:0-2186 GCA_031428855.1 Burkholderiales bacterium
TCAAAAATTACCAACCTTTACATGAACACCGGCCACGGCACGCTCGGCTGGACCCACTCGTGCGGCTCGGGCAAGTCGATTGCGCGCATCATCAGCGGATTGCCGCCGGAAGTCGATTTTGCGTTTACGGCGTAGCCGCTTGTTGTTTTTAAGTAACATATAGTTTATCAAATTGTAATTATTGATAAACTATATGTATGTCCAAAAACTCCCCTTCCCTCGCGGGCCTGCCACCCGAAGCTGCCAGCGCACTTGCCCGCCTGGGCGGGCATCTCGCGCTGGCGCGGGTGCGGCGCAAGCAATCGCAGCGTGACTGGGCGCAGCGCATCGGCATCTCGGCCCCGACGCTGATCCGGATGGAGCGCGGTGACCCGGCGGTGAGCATGGGCGTGTACGCCACCGCGCTGTGGATGATGGGGCGTGCGTACGCACTGGGCGGGCTGGCCGAGCCAGCGCAAGACCTCGGCGCGCTCGAAGCCGATGTGCGCGCTGCCGTGCGCAAGCGTGCGGTGCGCTCGGCAGCTTCGATTGAAGGGCGGCTGAACCGGAAGGCCGGGACACCATGAGCAGCAAATCTCCCGCCAGCAGCAAATCTCCCGCCAGCAGCAAACCGGCAGCCAGCAGGAAACCACCGGCCAGCACGAGGCTGCGGGTCAAAGGCAACCCGCCCATCGCCGCGCCCTATGCCGCTGGCGACACCCTGTTCCTCTGGTATCTGGGCCGCCCGGCGCGACCGGTGCTGATCGGCCAGATCAGCCTCGCGCAGGCGGCGCGCGGGGTGTCATTGCACTACGCGCCCGGCTGGCTGCACAGCGGCTTTCCGTTGAGTGAAGACCTGCCGCTGATCGACATCGAGTTTCTGCCGCGCGAACCGGATACCGCCGCCGGCGCGGTCGATGATGCGCGGCCTGACCGCTGGGGCGAGCGCGTGATCCGCCTGCTGGAGCGCCCGCCGCGCCTGTCGCTGCTGGAGATGCTGTATTTCGCCGGCGACGCGCGCTTTGGTGCCCTCGGTGTGTCTGATTCAGCCGGTACCTATCGCCCGCATCAGTCTGGCGCGCTGCCCTCATTGGCTGACGTCGATGCGGTGCATACGCTGGTGCGCCGCGTGATCGCGGGCGAGAAAATCGACGAACGCCAGCGCCGCCTGATCGCACCCGGCGCCACCATGGGCGGTGCCCGCCCCAAGGCATTGATTACCATCGACGGCGCGCAGTGGCTGCTGAAATTTGCCGAACAAGATAGGTCATCCGCACCATTGATCGAGCATGCCGCCATGACGCTGGCCGCTGCCGCCGGCATCACGGTTGCCAAGACCCGGCCGGTCAAGCTCGCACGCGGTGCCGCAGTGGCGGTGAAACGGTTTGACCGCGCACGCGGCCAGCGGCTGCACGCACTCTCGGCCAATGTTGCCTTGAAAGCGGCAGGCTCTGAATTGACCTACCCCAGCCTCGCCCAGTTGCTGCGGCGGCGCGGCCGGCTCGAAGGGGGTGCCAACCGCAAACAGATGCACGAACTATTCCGCCGCCTGGTGTTCAACCTGCTGATCGACAACACCGATGACCATGAGAAAAACCACGTCCTGCTGGTCGATGATGCGCAGCACTACCTGCTGTCGCCTGCGTTCGATGTGTTGCCAACTGAACAGGCGCTCGGTTATCAATCGATGGGCGTGGGCACCGATGGCGCAGTGTCAAGCATCGACAACGCGCTCTCGATGGCAAGCGCCTACTGGCTGACGCAGCAGGAAGCGGTGTTGGAGGCCAGACGCGTGGTCAAGGTGATCGGCACATGGCGCGCGCATTTCAAGGCGGCAGGTGTGGCACGTTCCGCGCTTGATTCGCTATCGAGTCAGATTGACCGCCCGCTCTTGCTCGCGCAGCGAAACGCCCTGGGTGCTTAAGGGGCATGGCGGGCGCCATCCGGAAATAAAATCTGCATAATTGAAAGCGGCACTCTGAGTGAAAAACAGTCGTTTGAACGCAACCGCCGGGGTGAAGGATATTCACACCACGGCATCGATTGGCAACATGGAATCAGTCGGCAAAAAGATCGCTGACAGCCTGGTGCTGCAAGGCGTGGACAGCATTTTTTGCGTGCCGGGCGAGAGCTACCTGGGCCTCACCGATGCGCTCACCGATGTGCCGGCCATTCGCCTGATCGTGTGCCGTCACGAAGGCGGCGCC
>JANOYK010000895.1:0-3945 GCA_031428855.1 Burkholderiales bacterium
GCGGGTGGACTATGGCGATTCGCACCCGGCCTATTTCAGCGATGCCGACCGCGAAGCGGGTCTCGCGCTGCTGTGCCAGTCCAGGCCGCTTACCGATTGCGTGATCGAAGTCAAAGAGATCGAAGGCATCGCCGGCATCAAACCGAAAATTGTGCCGTGCCGGGTGACCGACCTCAACCTGCTCGCGCCCGATGTGATGCACCTGCGCGTGCGCCTGCCGATGAACGAGAACATGCTGTTCATCTCCGGGCAGTACGTGGACTTTATGTTCAAGGACGGCACACGCCGCAGCTATTCGATTGCCAACACGCATGCGGTTGAGGGCGTGCGCGCGCTTGAATTTCACATCCGCCACACGCCCGGCGGCGCGTTTACCGACAAGCTGTTTGGCGGCGGCGTCAAGGCTGGTGAGGTGATGCGTTTTGAGGGGCCGCTCGGCAGTTTTCATCTTCGCGATTCAGACAAACCTGCCGTGTTCGTCGCCAGCGGCACCGGCTTCGGCCCGATCAAGGCGATGCTCGAATTCGCCCTCACGCATGGCGACACGCGCCCGATGACGCTCTACTGGGGCTGTCGCAGCAAACGCGATTTGTACCAATTCGACTTGCCGCAGGAGTGGGCGCGCGCGCATCCCGATTTCACCTATGTGCCAGTGCTCTCGGATGCGCTGCCCGAAGATGCGTGGACTGGCCGCACCGGCTTTGTTCACCGCGCCGTAATGGCAGACTTCCCCGATTTGTCCGCGCATCAGGTGTACGCTTGCGGCGCGCCGGTGGTGGTCGATTCCGCCAGACGCGATTTCACCACGCAATGTCGTTTGCCTGAAGACGAATTTTTCGCTGACTCATTTCTCACCGCCGCGGATGTGGCGCAAGGTGCGGCTGCCAGTCAGGCCTCCGTTGCCCAGCCCGTTGCCCAGCCCGTTGCCTAACCCGCCGCCTCACCTGCGCTCGATTCACCAGCCGTCCACACCACTGCGGCCTGATCCTCTGCCGCGTAACCAAGGAGCCACGCCATGATCCCCGCCATCGAAAACGCCGCCTTCACGCCGCCCAACTCCGCCAAGTCGGTGGTCAAGCCTTACGTCATGTCGCACGGCACGCTCGAGGTCTACAACCTCAAGCAGTCGCGCAAGTTCTATGAAGGGTTTCTCGGCTTCGAATGCGTGCGCCACGCGATCCCCGCGATGGTGATCCGCTGCGGCATGAAGTTCCACATCGTCTGCGTCGAAGTCGGCGACAAGTTGAAACCAGTCAACCTGCTCAACCACTGGGGTGTTGATGTCGGCTCGCGCGCCGAAGTTGACCGCTGCTGGAAGGCGGCCAACGACATGAAGGACGAATACGGCATCCGCAAGGTGATGCCAATCGCCGACCAGCACGGCGTCTACTCGTTCTACCTGGTTGATTGCGACCACAACTGGTGGGAAGTGCAGCACTACGAAGGCTTGCAGCACGACGACATGTTCGACTTCGGCGACCGCTTTCCGATGGACGCGGGCACTGCCAGCGCGGAAGTGTCGGGCATCAAGTCGGCTGAAAAAGTCTAGGCGCGCGGTGCATCAACGCGCCGCCGTCGCAGCGTAATGAACTGGTCTCGCCGCAGGGAGATCGAGGCTGAATGCGTTGCCCTTGGCAACGCGTTCGCCTATCACCTCGACCACAAGGACTATCCGGCCGTCGCCGCGCTGTTCGCGCCCGAGGGCGGGTTCGTGCGCACCGGCGTGCGCCTGCAAGGGCCGGACAACATCGTCACCGCACTGCGCCAGCGCCCGGCCGATCAGTTCACGCGGCACATCACCACCAACTTTCACTTCACCCAGGTCGATGACGACAAAGAATGGCCTGTACCAACAGTCTTGGGCTGACCGCCACACCGGCTTCGATACCGGTGGTGGTGCGAACTGTGCGGCTAGTCACGGCACCGGCGATGGCGCTACTGCAGCGATCACCGCAGCAGCCGTCACGGCTTCGGCCGGCTGGCCGCTGTTACCAGTCCAGCGCTGCACCGTCTTCACCGCGCGATCCATGTAGAGATAAATCACGGTAAATCACCGGCGTCAAATACAGGGTGAGGAACTGCGACACCACTTCCACTACGGCGCAATGCCGATCACCACCAGCGGCACCGACGGCACACCGCGCCCGTTGCGGATCACGTTGTACAGCTCGCCCTCGTAGTAGCCCGGCCCGGAGGACATGTGATGCTGCAATGATTTCATCGGCAGTATCTCGACGCCTACGTCAATTTGATCGCGCACGTAGAAGGCAAGATGTTTGACAAACAGGTCATACGCGACGAACGCATATTTGCCGAACTGCACTTCGATGGCCACGCGATCTTTCACAAAATCGGTTTGGTTGTAGCTCATGATCGGAGTGAGACCAGCCTTTTCGATCTCGCTCTTCTGTTCATCCGCCGATTGCGCCACGGTGCGGCGAATCAGTCTTTCATCATCTGTAACCCAGTACGTGACACGGCTCTCGTGCCAGTCACGCGCCTTGAGCAACTCATCGAACCGTGCATTCATATCGATGGGGCTGTATTTCAACTGCCCCTTCATGCGCGATTCCTGGCTCACTTTTGTGCGGCATGCCTCGGCATCCACCGCTTTGATGACCGCTTGAATCTCAGCCCACAGCTTCTTCTTGTGGACCAGCAAATACTCCAGCCCGTTGAGATGCGAATAGGTTTTGACGATTTTCATTTTCTGCCAGCGTAGGCCATACGCTCCTGCAGCAGCCGGTATTGCTTGGGTTGATTGACCGGATCCGGGAGCGGATAGGGAGCGTTCCACGGATTGCGCGTCAAGCTATTGCCCGCCTTGTTGGGGTCGTAGACCGGCGTATTCATCGGCCTCACGGGCAGGGTGCCATCCATCGCCTGGGCAATTCTTTCACGTGCGATCTTGATGTACTCAGGCATTTTCTCGGCCCCGCAGCCCCGGCGCCCCTGCCTCACCGCCGCAGCTACTGCGGTCCCTACGCCAGCGAACGGGTCCAGCACCAGATCGCCCGGCTCGGTCATCGATAGAATCAAGCGGTCAACCAGCTCGACCGGAAATTGGCAGGGATGCGAGGTCTTTTCGACGTGATTGTTTTTCACGTTCGGAAAAATCCAAACGTCCCCTGGATTCTTCCCCAGTGGATTGCCGGAAAACTGGCCGGCTTTCGGTCCTTTGAAATATTTCTTTCCCGGATATTTTTGCGGCACGCGAATCGGATCAAGACTAAAGGTGTAATCGTCCGTCTTGGTAAACCAGAGAATGGTTTCGTGCCTGCCCGACAGCCGGTTCGAACAATGCAAGCCGTGCTCAAAATGCCAGACGATCCGGTTGCGCAATTTCAATCCGTGCTTTGCAAATGCAGGAAACAGCGCAATGTCCAAAGGAATGATTTCGCCATTGGTCACGTAGTTGCCAACCTGCCAGCAAATGCTTCCTTTGGGCGATAACACGCGAACGCATTCATCGATGATTGTCGTTTGCCATTCGAGATATTTTTCAAAATCGCTGCGCTTCTCATACTTTTTGCCCAGGTTGTAGGGCGGCGAGGTAACAATCAATTGTGCAATGCCATCCGGCATTGCGCTCAAAAGCTCCAGGCAGTCACCTGCATACAAGGTGGCGGACTCAGACGCAGAGTAGGACTGCGAGATTCCGGAATCGCCGTGGGCCGACGAGGGATACTGTATATCGAGCGTCTTGTAGCGTGCCATGCGGCATTTTAGCGCTCGTTACTGGTTGTACTTTTCAAGGTGTCTGAAATGGTCAACACATTGCCGGGCGGCACTCCATGTGCAACTCACGCCACGCTCTTCATACAAGGCCAAAGCCCAGCCTGCTCCGTAGCGCACGTCAAATGCTTCTCGCCCGAACCTCAACCGCCTTGTTTCCACGACACCAGCTTCACCGCCAGCGCGGTGAGCACTGCCCACGCCACCAGC
>JANOYK010000896.1:0-3643 GCA_031428855.1 Burkholderiales bacterium
CGCGCCGTTGGCGTAGGCTTTCTGATTGGTGAAATACGTTTCGGCTTGCCGACCGGTGAGCTTCAATGCGGCCCAGGCGCGGCTTAGGTGTTCCGGAACGGTCCAGCAGTCGTCGTCGTCAAGAAAGCAGAGGTAGTCACCTTGAGCGACCTCAGATCCTCGATTGTAGGCATAGCTTGGCCCGTGTCCATGTTTTGTCTGCCGCAGGTCAATGAAGCTGCCACGTCCGGCGAGCTCCTGCTTGATGGCGTCGTAGGCTGCGGCATGCTCGATATCCGATCCGTCGTTGACTAGAACGATCTCGACCGATGGGTGGGTCTGATCGAGCACCGACTGAATGGCTGCGCGCACCAATACCGGTCGATTGCGCGAGGCGATAATGACCGAAAAATCCATTCGAACCCCTTTTCGCGGAAGTATTAGAGCAGTGGATAAAAAGGTGGGTCACCGGGGCGACGATTATAAGGCCAGCCACGTCAGGTGGCGCACCATCTTGCGCGTGCCGTAGAACTGCGTACGGGTGTACTGCTCGTCAATCAGCTTGAGCATCTCTTGTTCCAGCGCTTGCCGCACTGTCAGTGCGAGTCGCGTCTTGCCCGGTTGCGCCTTGCGCTGACCGTACCAGGGGGCGCGCGCGACTTCTGCAAGCAGACATTGCCGCCGCAGTGGCACTTCGTCTTTGTCGTCGATCCAGCTCATGCGTCGCTCGGAATCTGTATTAAACCAGCAGATTCATTTGATCTCGATTTCGAGATACACCATAGTCGCCCAGGTAGAGCTGGCGCGCTTGCGCAATCAAGCGCTGGGCAAATTGTGTTCAGCATCTACGTTGACGTGGTTCGTGTACCCAAAGTGGGAACGCCGGCCGCGCGCCAAAATGCGGAGCGGGATACTTTCAAACAGCCGCGCGGATGCCATGTTTTGATTATTTCGCCAAAATCCGGGAAATCACATCCCGTACATCACCCAAGTGCCGACGGGCTATAAGCGAGATGCTAAGGCAATATACAAAGATGCCCGTCAGCGTGAAAACCACAAAGCGCAACCCCGCTCCAAGGCCGGTAGCCTCAATTTGCCATCGCACGGCGATCACCGCCGCATACATCAGCATTGCGGCCACCAGGGGTGGTGCCAATGCTTCACAAAGTTCACGAATGCCAATACCCACCAGCCGCGCCGATACCGCAAGAATAACAAGCATGAACAATGAATTTGCGACATATGCCAGCGCAAAGCCCTGCAAGCCCCACGGGCTAGCCGCTATCAGCAAAAATGCGAGCAACAGGGTGGATGCCAAACTCAATTTGAGCGACAACGCAACCTGATTCATCGCTTGAAACACCGGGCGGCTTACCGTTGTGGCTGCACGCAGTCCGGCTGCCGGCGCAATAATTTTCAACAAGGCAATCATCGGCAACCACTGTGCACCATACAAAATGTTGACCAGTTCTTCGGCAACCGCTGCTATACCAAACCCGACCGGAATGGTCACTAGCGCGAGCAATCGTCCGCTGCGTATGACACCGAATCGAAAGCGTGCCATATCGTCCTGAATACTCGAGAATGCCGGGAACAGCACCCGTTGCAGCGGCACCGCAATGCGAGCTGAAATGTCGTCGGCCAAACCACGCGCGGCCTGAAAGTAGCCCAGCGACGCCGCGCCGAGGGTGCGCCCGACCATGGCCAAATCCATGTTCATGCTCAGATAAAACAACAGTCCGCTCGAGAAATAGCTGCCATTGGTTCGCCAGGTGGACATCAGAAATGCAGCAGTGAATCGCCAGCGCGGGCGAAAACCGGCCAGCCAGGTGCATACCAGCAACTGCGCAAGAGACCCAATCACGGCCGCCCACACCAGGCTCCAGACACCGGCTCCCCACAGCGCAAGTGCAATTGCGCTCGCCGCGCGGGACACGAGCATTGCGATTTGAACGACAAACAGCTGCCGAAACATCAGCAGGCGCGAGAGCAGGCTGTTCGGAACGACCGTTAACTGATCGAGCAAAAATACTAGGCAAAGCACGCGCAACAATTCGCCAGACACCGGATTGGCGAACAGGGCGGCTGACAGAAAAGAAGCGCATGCGACAAGCACTGTTAACACGGCACCGATTGCCAGAGACGTCCACCAAACCGTGTCCAATTGCAGCCGGGTCAGGCGCTTACGCTGAATGATGATTTCACCCAGTCCAAAACTGGAGAACACAAAGGCCAGTTCTGTCACAACGTTGGCCATCACCACATGGCCAAAATCGGCCGGTGACAGCAAACGCGCCAGAATCGCCATCGACATCAGTGTGATTCCGATGCGCACGATCATGCCAGCGGCAGCAAAGCTGGCACCCCGCACCACCCGCAGGCTCAGATCGCTGCTGCTGGCACGAAATGCTCTGCGCACCACTGATTCGCGTGACCGCCTGATAGACGTCATTGCAAGAATCTGCGTAAGCGGACGACGGACCCGCTCAGGATTTTCGGCTCCGCGCGATATCCGGATCCAGCCGTGCCGCCCTCACACACACGAGCACAATCAGAAGACAATTGAAAATAATTGATAAATTGTCCAGCACGCTAGGTATCTCCTGGAATTCGATCGCCGGTTGATGATTCGACGGAATACATTCGGCTCATTCGCACTGACTGGATCATGAACCAGCCCCAATCGGGGATCGCAGCATGGGTGACGGACTGGAGTCGATAATGCCAGGGCGCTCGCGCTCCTCACGAAGACTGCGGTCAAGGATATTGGCCATCGCCGCAGCAACGGCACCGATGTAATAAAAATAAGAATTGAACCCAACGCCAATGAACGCCCCGCCGGCCAAAAACGCGAGCGCGCCAACCGTGAATGCGTCACATACGCCGCGCATCCAGGAGCGCTCAGGAGTATTGGCCGCGCGGCGGATGCGCAGCAGCGCGAACAGCACGGCAAAAACAATCGCCATATAGATAGTGAATCCGGGAATGCCCAGTTCGCCCAGCATCTCAAAATAAATACTGTGAAATGCGCGACCTGCGTCCTGCAGCAAATTTCCGTCTTTCATCACCACCCCCACTCTATTGATACGGTAGACATCAAAGCTGCCGCCCAGCGGGTGCTGCGCCACGAAATCAAGCGTCCACAACCACACCGCGACCCGGCTCATGGCCGAGGTGTCGTTGCTTGCGCCGGCAATGGTGCCCATACGCTCGGTCCATGCCTCGCCCATGAACGTGCCCACGCCGAGTATGAAGACCGTGGCGAGAACCACGATTGACCATTTTCGCTGGGACAGAACGAACATCGATACGCCAAACACCCCAATCGCAATCAGGCCTGCCCGGGCGTAGGTACCCAGCGCGGTCAACATGGCAACGGCCATAAATCCAAACAACATCAATTTGAGCCACCTTGTTGGCTTGAAAATCACAGTGTGCTGTTGCAAATAAAGACATAGCGGAATCAAGGTGACGGCGAACACTGCCAGCATACTGCCCTCGCCATAGCCGGTGTTGCCGCCATCAATCAGCCCCATCATTCTGCCGTAACCGCCGCCTGACACCAATATCTTGACGCCAAACGGAATACAGTGGCCCATGCCAGAGAGCACAATGATCCAGATCAGGGATTCGATTTGAACCCGGTTGCGAAAAAAGAACGGTA
>JANOYK010000897.1:0-2073 GCA_031428855.1 Burkholderiales bacterium
CGCCACGTAGCTCGCCATCCCGGCCGTCGCCAGATTGAGCAACAGCCACGGCGCGCGGTTTTTGACCGAGCGCGAAATCGGCGCGAAGATGTCTTCCTCCTCGCGCAAGCCGGCCTTGGACAGCATTTCTTCTTCCTGCGCGTCGCGGATGAAGTCCATCACTTCATTCACCGTCACGCGCCCGATCAGCTTGTTGTCGGCATCAACCACCGGCGCTGACACCAGGTCATAACGCTCGAACGCCTGCGCCGCCTCATCCGCCTTGTCCCACGGGTTGAGGGTGAGCATGTCGCTGGTCATCACGTCCTTGACCAGCGCATCGGCATCGGTGACGAGCAGCTTGTTGATCGGCAGCGCGCCTTGCAACACATCGTCGCGGTCCACCACAAACACCTGGTCAGTGAGATCCGGCAGGTCATCGAGACGGCGCAGGTAACGCAGCACCACTTCAAGCGTCACGTCCTCGCGCACTTCGACCATCTCAAAATCCATCAGCGCGCCGACCGCATCGTCCGGGTACGACATCGCCGCGCGCAGTTGCTCGCGCTCCTCGTGCGAGAGGCCCTGGCGCACTTCCTCGATCACCTCGCGCGGCAGGTCTTCGGCAATGTCGGCCAATTCGTCGGCATCGAGCGTTTCGGCCGCCGCCACCAGATCATCACGATCCATCGAATCGATCAGGGTTTCGCGCACTGAGTCGGACACCTCGACCAGGATGTCGCCCGTATTTGCGTCACCCCGTTCGGCCGTCTTGATGAGATCCCACAGCACCAGCCGGTCGTCCACCGGCAAGGCTTCAAGCACGTAGGCCACGTCGGCCGGGTGCAGCTGGTGCAGGCGGTTCGCCAGCTCGTCCAGAATCGGCTGCACCGCCGGGTTCGGCTCGGTGTGCGCGACGCCGGCCTCGGCATCGCTCGCGCGCGCCGTGATCTCGATCAGACGGTAGCGCGCCAGCAGGGTTTGCGCTTCTTCGAGCGCCTCCTGCGCCTGATCGGCCTCCATCGGCTCCGACGGTTCACCGCTTTGCGGCTGCACGCGCACCACTTCGCCCCCCGTATTCACGGCAGCTTTCTGGTCTTCGAGTGAGCGTGGATCAATCATGGCGGGGCGATTTTAGGCCCAGTTTGCGCGGGCTGCCAATGAAAATTTACCGCCTCGAAATTTACCGGCAGGAAATTTACCGGCATGGAAACTTACCGGCATGGAAATTTGATTAGTGCGGACAAGATCATTGAATGAACACCGGCCAACTCAGGCGTGCGCGGCTTCCAGCAAGACTTTTTCGGCCCATTTGTTGAGGCTTTGGCCGTGGTGTGCGCTGGCCTTCACTGCTGCGGCATGCACCTTCGGATCAACCCGCAGCATCAGCCGGCCGCTGGCCGGTTTTTCGGCAGCCTGGCCGAGTTTTTTGCAGGCCAGTATGTAGCTGTTCACAGAGGCGTGAAATGCCGCCTCGAACCGGGCCACCGACGCGCCATGAAAGGTGATGATGTCGTCAATCGCGAGCACGCGCCCGATGATGATTTTGTCTTCGACATCAAAATCCATGCTGGTGGTGTAGCCCTTGTAGGTCATGGTGTTCATGTTGTGGCTCCGATCTTTTCCAGAAATTCCCGCGCGGCGAGCACGCGGTAACGCAGTGCCTCCTTGCCGGGATGGGGACGGTGGAAGTTGGCTTTGCGGCCCTGATGTTCAAACGTCACCGCCGACCCCGGCCCCTCGATCACCGCGCAGCTCAAGGCCACCAACAAGGCTTCAATGCGCGCCCATTCGATGTTGCCATTGACCGGCGCGGCCAGCACGGCATCCAGGGTTTTGCGGTGCTTGTGGTTCATGATTGATGATAGCACTTTACTAAAATACTGCAATCATTGAGAGTGCAATTTTGAAAACCATTGAGAGAACAATCGCTTGAAACCGTTGGTGTGAACCACTCTTTAGCTATTTTCCCTCTGGGGCGCGCGCGGTGCCGGCTGACGCGCCTGCCAATTTTGCCGCCGCGCCCGGCGAAGAAGGCTCGCGCCAGCTTGAACTGCGCACGCGTGAGGGCCGCGATGTGCTGGTGGCCTATGC
>JANOYK010000898.1:0-2580 GCA_031428855.1 Burkholderiales bacterium
CGACCTATCGCAAACCAGAAGCTGAAGCGGAGTGGAAGGAACTGCTTGCCTGGATCAATCAAAACGGCGTGGCATAAGCGCCGCAGCTAACAAAAAAAAAACCCGCTGCGTGCGGGTTTTTTATTGACCAAAATAAGTGGAAAATAAGTGGGGTCAGACCCCACTTATCCATGCCCCCACTTATCCACTTATCGCAGCATCACTCGCGGCAATTGGCCTGAAACCGTTGGTACGAGCGGGTTTCATAACGATGCCTCAATCAGATACCGGAAATTTAATGAATTTAATGGGGTCGAATTTAATGAGATCAGACCCCATTAAATTAAATGGGGTCTGACCCCATTAAATTGACCCCATTAAATTCATTAAATTCAAGAGCGAACGCGCCCAAAGGCGCTCCTACGCATTTGCTACGAGGTTGCGCGGACTTTTTCGCGCAGGGCTTTTAGGCTGCCGCCCGATTTCACTGAGCCGGGTAGCGGGTGACCGACCACATCTTCAGCGACGCAGGCGGCACGCATCAGGGCTTCGAGGTCGATGCCGGTCTCGATGCCGATTTCGTCGCACATGAACACCAGGTCTTCAGTACACACATTGCCGGCTGCGCCCTGGTGTGCGGCGAACGGGCAGCCGCCCAGGCCCGCCACGGCGGCGTCATACATATCGACCCCCATTTGCAAGCCGGCGAACGCATTGGCAATGCCCATGCCGCGCGTGTCGTGCAGGTGCAGCGAGAGGCGCAGCGCGGGGAAGCGCGCGCGCACGGCACCGACCACGCGCTGAATCGACAGCGGCGTGGCCCAGGCCATGGTGTCGGCCAGTGAGATGAATTCGAGTTCTTCACCAGCCTCATGCGCGATATCGAGCATCTGTCCCACCATGTCTGCCACCAATGACGGCGCGATATCGCCGGCAAAGTTGCAACCGAACGCCGCCATCAGCGAGCCGCGCTTCACCGAGACACCGTTGGCGCGGTACATCTTGAGGATCGAGCGCTGCGCATCGGCGTTCTCTTCGATCGTGCGCTTTTGGTTGCGCGCGAGAAACGGCGCGGAGCAAGTCAGGCCAATCGAGCCGAAGATGTGCAGCTTGTCGTCGTGGCCGAGCGCGCGTTGCAGGCCGCGTTCATTGAGCCAGAGCGCGACGTAATCGACTTCGGGATTCGGTGTGAAGCCGGCCACGACTTCACTCGCATCAGCCATGCCCGGCACGTTTTGCGGCGGCACGAATGACACCACCTGAATTTGTTTCAGGCCAGTGTGCGACAGCGCATCGATCAACTCGATCTTGCGCGCGGTGGCAATCGGGCCTTTCTCGAATTGAAAGCCTTCACGCGGGCCTTCTTCGTTGATGCGGATTGACTTCGGTAAATCGTTCATGCGTTTCTCCTGAGGCGCTGCTATGCTATTGGGTTGCAAATTGGCTTACAAACTGGGCTGCACATTGGCTTACAAACTGGGGCTGCACAAAACGCAAGCGTACACGAAGCTGGTGCGCTGATGACCAAACCTGAAGGAGTGATTCATGCTGACACGCCGCACCATCCTTGCTGCATTTTCTACACCGGCCGTTGCGCTGGCTGTGATCGCCGCCGTCACCGGCGTGGCGCTCGCACCTGGCATGGCGTGCGCGCAGAGTGCGGACGTGGCGAACTACCCGAACAAGCCGATCCGCTTCATCGTCTCGTTCCCGGCCGGCAGCGCGACCGATCAGGCCTCGCGCCTGGTGGCGCAGCAGATCACCAAGCTGATGGGCCATGCCATCGTGGTCGACAACCGTGGCGGTGCGAGCGGCTTCATGGCCGCTGAAGCAGCGGCCAAAGCGCCGCCCGATGGCTACACCGTGCTCATGACCACCGGCACCACCCACGCGGCCAACCCGGCGCTGTTTCGCAAGCTGCCGTACGACCCGGTCAAAGATTTTGTGCCGGTGACAGCGATTACCAACAACGCTTTTATTTTGGTGGTGGCACCCAACTTTCCGGCCAACCATGTCGCCGAGCTGGCGCGCCTGACCAAAGCCAACCCCGGTAAATACAGCTTCGCCAGCGCCAATGCGCCAAGCCGCATCGGTGGTGAAATGTTCAAGATGATGAACCAGACCGACATGTTGCACGTGCCCTACAAAGGCTCGCCGCAAGCGCTCACCGACGTGATCGCGGGCCAGGTGAGTGTGATGTGGACCGACCTGCGCACCGGTTTCCCGCTGGCGCAAAGTGGCCGCCTCAAGGCACTCGCCGTCACTGGAAAAACCCGCATCCCGCAGATGCCCAATCTGCCGACCATGATCGAGCAGGGCTTCCCCGACTATGAATTGGCGAACTGGATCGGCGCGTATCTGCCGGCCGGCACGCCGCCGGAGATCGTCACCAAACTGCACGGCATGATTCACGCGGCAGTCAAGAGTGATATTGCCGCGCATGAAGCGAGCGGCAGCGAGGTGTATCTGACCACGCCCGCCGAGTTCGCGCAGTTGCAGGCGCGTGATACGGCGATGTGGGCGCGCGTGGTCAAGGCCGCCGGCATGATCCCTGAGTGATGCCTGAGTGATGCCTGCATGAGGTCTTGGCGATACCCGAGT
>JANOYK010000899.1:0-3684 GCA_031428855.1 Burkholderiales bacterium
CTGTTGCCGTTTGGCGCATTGGTGTGGTTTGCGCTCAATCACACTCACTCGCGCGACGCGATGATGGGCGTGCTATTGCTGGCGGTGATGGCCTTGCTGTCCAGTTTGTTGCTTATGCGCCGCTCCTGGGCGCGCGCCCGCATCGCCAGGCAGACCGGTCTGATGCGTGAATCAGTGCTGGCGGCGACGGCGCTTAGCGCCGAGACCGGTGCGCGCGCCTCGGCAAGCGAGCAAGCGGCTGTGACGGCGCAGCTGGAGCTGATGGTGCGCAGCCTGCCGGTGGCGTTTTTGCTGCGCGACGCGGAGCATTGCATCACTCTGTGGAATCCGGAGGCCGAGCGGGTGTTTGGCTTTAGCGCGGCCGACGCGCTGGGACGCAACACCCTCGATCTGATTGTGCCGCCTGGCGAGATGGCCGCCGTGAGCGCGCGCTTTGCCGCGATTCGCGCCGGTGCGGAACTGACCGTCAGCCGCAGCCAGAATGTCACCAAGACCGGTGCGATGATTGAATGCGAATGGCACAACGCGCGCATCAGCGGCGCCGGCGGCGAGTTTGCCGGCTCGATCGGCATGGCGCTGGACGTGAGCGCGCGGGTCAAGGCCGAGCAGGCGGTGGCGGTAAGTGAAGAGCGGCTGCGCGGGCTCGTCACGCTTGCGGCGGACTGGGAGTGGGAGCAGGACGCGCTGTTCCGCTTTACCCGCATCGCGCATTGGCGGGCACAGGCACAGGAGGAGCAGGACAGCGTCGGCCAGTTGGGCCGCACGCGCTGGGACTTCCCCGGTTTGCGCCCGATCGGCTTTACCTGGGATGAGCACCGGTGCTTGCTCGAATCGCATCAGGCGTTTTCACACTGCGTGTTTGAAATTACCTATCCGGATGGACACCGCAACTACCGTGCGGTGCGCGGTGAGCCGGTGTTCGCGCCCGATGGCAGTTTTAGCGGCTACCGCGGGGTCGGGGTTGACATCACCAAACGCTACCGGAGTGATGCGATGCGCGCGGCCGAGAGTGATCTGTTTGAGCAGATGGCGCGCGGCACCCAGAGAGCGGAACTGGCGGGCATTCTGGCCGGCGCTCTGGCTGCCGCGATGGAACGTGATTGCGCGGTCATCATCAAGGAATTGTCGCGTGAGCGGCTGTGTCCGCTGGCATCTGACCGGCTGCCGGACGCGCTCGGTGCTTTATTCGAGCGCTCGCTGCCGCTGGCTGAAGACAATACCCTGTGTGGCGCGGCGCTGCGGGCGAACCGGCCCATCGTGATTGCGTCGCTGGCCGGGTCGATCGACACCGGCGCGCAGGGTGAGACCGGCGGATCCGGTGACATCGTGCTCGAGCCCTTGTTCGCGGCCGGCATCCGCGCCGCCTGGACGCTGCCGGTGATGGACCGGAATGGCGCCGCGATTGCCGCCATCGGCGTGCTGTACCGCACCGCTGGCGCGCCGGGCCAGAGTGACCTTGATTTGGCAGGGTCGGCCGCGCGGCTGCTCGGGTTTGTGCTTGAACGCTTTCACGTCGGCGAGTTGATGCGCGAGAGCGCCGAGCGCTACGAGCGTCTGGTTGAGCAATCGCAGGATGGCATCGTGATTCACGACTGGGGGGTGATCTTTTATGTCAATCCGGCGATGGTGCGCATGGCTGGCGCGTCCGGGCCGGAGGCGCTGATCGGCACCCCCATGGCCAATCTGCTGTTGCCGGTGTCGCAGAAGCTGTTTCATAAGCGCATGCGGGCATTGCGCGAGAACGGCATTGCGGTGCCGTTTACCGAGATGCAATTGCAGCGCGTTGATGGCACGCTGGCCGATGTGGAGGCGGCGGCCAGTGTATTTGAAGTGAGCGGCCGCAAGATGGTGCAGGCGCAGTACCGTGATATCAGCGCGCGCAAAATGACGGAACGCGAAATCCTGCGGCTCAATCAGGAGCTGGAGGAGCGGGTGGTGCAGCGCACGCTCGAATTGTCGGAAGCCAACCGTGAGCTGGAGGCGTTTTCCTACACGGTGGCGCACGATCTGCGCGCGCCGCTGCGCACCATCGACGGCTTTTCGCAACTCCTCAAGGGCGATGTCGGCGGCGGCCTCACCGCAGCGGCGGTACGCGACATCGACGCCATCAGCGCCAGCGCCAAGCGCATGACCGAGCTTATCAATGGCTTGCTTGAATTCTCACGCTACGGACGCGGCTTGCTGGCATCTCAGCGCGTCGCCACCCGCACCATGGTCGATCTGGCGGTGCAGGATGCCACCCGCAACAACACGGCGACCCAGTTTGAGATTGGCAAGCTGCCGGACGTGCAGGGCGACCCGGTGCTGCTGCGCCAGGTCTGGGCCAATCTGATCGGCAATGCCGTCAAGTTCAGCGCCAAACGCGGCGCGCCGAAAGTGCAGATCGACGCCCGCCTGATGCAGCAGGAATACGAATTCACCGTGAGTGATAACGGCGACGGTTTTGACATGGCCTACGCGGACAAACTGTTTGGCGTGTTTCAGCGCCTGCACAGCACCAGTGAGTTTGAGGGCACTGGC
This sequence comes from Burkholderiales bacterium, assembly GCA_031428855.1. GTDB lineage: Bacteria > Pseudomonadota > Gammaproteobacteria > Burkholderiales > JAEUOS01 > CANJDH01. Next base: position 2,521 of record JANOYK010000899.1, read on the forward strand.
GTCGGGCTGGCGATTGTTAAGCGGATCGTCGAGCGGCATGGCGGACGGGTGTGGGCTGAGTCAGAAGCCGGTTCGGGTGCCAGGTTCCGCTTTACGCTGCCGCTGTCTGCGCCAGCACCGTCAGCTTAAAACCGGCCGCTTTAAAACCGGCAATTGCGCTGGTGCCGGGCTGGGTGCCCGCAATTCAGGCGCTGACGATGAGACGGTGCGGGCGCGTTTGCGCCGCGCCCGCGCCATTGCGCAGATAGACGCGATCCTGGCCGGCGCACTGCATCAGGCCGTTCCAGCGGCTTTCAAGGTAATCGAGCTGCCGCGCAATGAAGCGGGTGTTGGCGCGATTGTGCGCTGCGAGCTGGCGGTAGGCGCGCTGCAAGGTGCGCCAAGCCTTGCGCACGGCGTCATCGCACCCGGCTGAGGCGATATAGCGCGCGATGCTTGCGGCATCGGTGCCGGCACCGGCCCGGCCAAGCGCCCGCAGGCGGGTGCGTGCCGCCGTCTGCAACTGGGTACACAGCCCGGCGCGCTGCCCGGCCAATGCGCTCACCGCAGTGGCGGCACCGGCCTCAAGTGCCGCCGTTTCGGCTGACAGCAGAGTGTGAAATTGGCGCAGCAAGCCCAGCTCGGCCTGCAGCAGGTGTGCATCAAGCGGTGCATCAAGCGGCGCATTCAGCGCCAGCGCAGGGTCAGGGTGATCTGCGGAAGACAAGGGCGCAGCGCGCCGCAAGGCAATCATCAGTGGGCCGGACGGAACAACTCATGGACGCTGGCGAGCAGTTTGTGCGCTACCGCCGCTGAGCTGGTTTGAAATTCGCCATTGCGGATGGCGGCCTTGATGCGCTCGACCTTGGCCGCATCGAACGGCTCGGCAATGGCTGCCACACCGGCTTTGATACCGGTTTCCTGGCCAGTTGCACCGGCCACTGCGGCGGTGGGCAGCAAGCGGCTGGCCGCTTGCACAGCGGCCGGCCGCTGGCTGGCGGTGGCTGCGGTGGAACTGCTGCGCGCGGCGGCCGCATCGGGCCGCAGCATGTCGGTCAAGCCAGGGATATTCATGGGTATACCTCTACATCCGGGGTGGCCGCCGCCCTTGCCGCGATGGCGGCAAAGCGGGGCTGCTGCCTGCTATGACGGCAGTGAATGGCATAACTTGAGGGTGGCGGCAGA
>JANOYK010000900.1:0-3415 GCA_031428855.1 Burkholderiales bacterium
ACTGGAAAGAATATCTGGCGGCGTGGCCGGGCTGAAACCGGGTTGAAACCGGCCTTAGACCTGCCCGCAAACCATTGGTGTGCAAGGGTTTGGGGCCAATGGTACGATAAGACCCGCTCGCACCAAGGGTTTTCGGGCAGTGGCATCGCGGAAATTGCGCCACAAGCTTAGGCCACAAGCCGAGGCCGCCAGCTCACGCCACCAGCAACTGCCGCTGCGCTGATTTGAGCGCAATCACGCGCGCGCCCTGGGTGCCGTTGATGGCAGTGTCCCAGTGGGCCGGCATGCGGCCGCCGGCCACGTCAGCCAGCAGGGCGGTGAGCGTGGCGACCGGCACCGGTTTGCTGAAGTAGTAGCCCTGCATCAGGTGGCAGCCATGCCGCTGCAGCGATCTGAATTGCGCCAGCGTCTCGACTCCTTCAGCCACCAGTTCCAGCTTGAGCGTGCGCCCCATCGCGATGATGGCGGCGGTGATGATCTCGTTGTCGTTGTCTTCGTTCATGTCGGCGACAAACGACTTGTCGATCTTGATCTGGTGAATGTCAAAGCGCTTGAGGTAAGCGAACGACGAATAGCCGGTGCCGAAATCATCAATCGACAGCCGCACACCGAGCTGCTTGATCTGTTTCAAGGTGTCAATCGTGGCCGACACATCCTGCATCAGCATGGTCTCGGTGATTTCGAGTTCGAGCAGATGGGCCGGCAGGCACGCATCGTGCAGGATCGTCTGAATCATGCCGAGAAAACCAGGCCGCTGAAAGTGGGAGCCGGGAATGTTGACCGCGACCCGCACTGGCGGCAGGCCCTGGGCCAGCCACGCAGCTGCCTGCTGTGCGGCGCATTGCAGCGCCCACTCGCCGAATGCTGCGATCAGCCCGGTTTCTTCGGCCACCGGAATGAACAGGCCGGGCGGCACCAGCTGCCCGCCGCGGTTCCAGCGCATCAGCGCCTCGACCCCGGCGATGGCGCCGGTCTGGGCGTCGATCTGCGGCTGGTAGTGCAGCACCAGCTCGTTACGCTCCAACGCCTTGTGCAAATCCTTTTCGAGTTCCCAGCGCTGGCGGTCCGCCACATTGAGCTCGGGCGTGTAGGCGCGCAGATCGTTGCGGCCCTGCGCCTTGACCGAATACATCGCGGCATCGGCGTTGCGCATCAAGGCTTCGGCGTCGGTGCCATCTTGCGGATAGCGCGCGATGCCGATGCTGGCGCTGATGAAATTTTCGTGGCCGCCGATGACGAACGGCAGGCGCAAGGCTTCGAGCATGCGTTCGGCCACCTGATGCGCCTGCTGCGGCGCGCTGATGCTGGTCAGCAAAATCACGAACTCGTCGCCGCCGATGCGGGCCACAATGTCGCGGCTGCCTTCGCGCCAGCGCACACACTGCGACAGCCGCTCTGCCACTTCGCGCAACAGCACGTCGCCGGCGCTGTGACCCTGGGTATCGTTGACCGCTTTAAAGCGGTCCAGATCCACAAACAGCGCGGCCAATTGGCCGTCCTTGCGCGCTGCTGCATCAATCTCGCTGCCGAGCGCCTCCTGAAACAGGCGGCGGTTGGGCAGCCCGGTCAGGCTGTCGTAGTTGGCCAGCGACAAAATTTGCGCCTCAGCGCGTTTGCGCTGCGTGATGTCCTGGGTGGTGCCGGCAATGCACACCACTGCGCCAGCGGCATCGCGCTCGGCTTCAGCTTCGAGGTGAACAAAGAACTCATCGCCGGACGGGCTGACAGCGCGCACTTCGAGGTCAAATTCGCCGCCGTCCGATTTAACCCGGGCAACTGCGCCATGAAAGGCGGGCACATCACCGCCATGAATGAAGCTGAAAAAACTCCCGGCCGGCACCGCCGCGCTAGTGGCTGGCACGCCGGCAATGGCAAAGCAGATGTCGGATGCGGTGACGCAATCGGCCACAACTTCCCACTCCCAGCTCCCCAGGCGCGCGATGCGCTGGGCGCGCGCCAGCTTGGAACGGCTTTGTTCAAGTTCAGTGCGCATGCGGCTGGCGCGCAGCAGGTAGCGGGCGCGCTGCGCCAGCAGGGTCCACTGGTTTGATTTGACAAAAAAATCGGTGGCACCGGCCTCATAGGCGCGTGCAATCGATCCTTCGTCGTCAAGCCCGGTCAGCATCAGCACGGGGATGTTGGCGCCGTGCGGCAGGGTGCGCAGGGCACCGCAGGCCTCGAAGCCGTTCATGCCCGGCATCAGCGCGTCGAGCAGCACGCAATCACAATGGTGCGCCGAAAACATCATCAGCGCTTCGCGTCCGCTGCCAGCCTGCAGCACCAGGAATCCGTGCTGTTCGAGCACCGAAGCGGTCAGCAGCCGCGCCACTGGATCGTCGTCCACCAGCAAAATGGTGTCTTGCTGTACGGAATGGCTCATGATGGCTCCGTGGAACGAGAGTTGAGTGCGGAAACGGCGGTCAGCGCCAGGCTGAATTCGATTTCTGCCCGGTGCATGAGGGTGATGGCTGCGCTGGTCTGGCCGGCCTTGGCCGCCGCTTCGAGCGACATACACACATCGCGCATGGCGAACGCGCCAAAATTGGCATGGCTTGATTTGAGCGTGTGCGCAGCCTGGCGCGCGCCTTCCATGTCGCCGCCTTCGACGGCGTTGCGCAATTGGGCAAACAAGCCTGGCGTGCTCGACAGATAGGTCTGGCACAGGCGCTCAAACAAGCCCGGCGCGGCCTTATGTGCGAGCGTGCGCAAGCCGTCGAGGGTGGCCGCATCGAGCACCGCTGCGGCGGCTTGCGCTGCGGGTTGTGGTGGTGGTGGTGGTGCTGCATCAAGCACCTGTGAGGCATCAGACGCGTGTGCGGCATCCGTAACGTGTGGCGCATCCGGCGCATCTGCTGCAGGCGAGCTGGCGGCGCCGCCAGCGCTGGCCGGACTGGGCAGCCACTTGCGCAGCATGCCTTGCAGCGCGGCTTCGCCAAATGGCTTGGCCAGATAGTCATTGAACCCGGCCTCAAGGCAGCGCTCGCGGTCGCCGGTGAGGGCGTTGGCTGTCAGCGCGATCACCGGTATCGAGGCGGCGGCGGCGAGTGCGCTGGTGCCGCCTTTGGCGGCGCGGATCAGGCCGACCGCTTCGTAGCCATCCATCTCGGGCATCTGGCAGTCCATCAGGATCAGGTCAAACGCCTGGTCCGCCAGACGCGCAATCGCCTGACGTCCGTTTTCGGCCACGGTCACGCTGCAGGCGGTGGCTTCCAGCATGGCGGCGGCAATTTCTCGGTTGACCGGATTGTCTTCGACCAGCAGGATGGCCCCGCGCAATGATGCGGCGGTGTGCTGTAACAGGGGCCGTTCCTGGGCGTGTGCCAGGGACTGCCCGAACGGCTCCCCCGGGGTCTGCGCTGGTGCCAGCGCGCCGACCAGCGCCTTGAGCAGCTCGGTGCTGCGGGTCGGCTTTTCG
>JANOYK010000901.1:0-4087 GCA_031428855.1 Burkholderiales bacterium
TGTATGCGCCGCTTGCTATCTACCGCTGTTCGACAGCGCTGCCAAGTACGAAAGCGGCACCGGCTGGCCCAGCTTTCACACTGCGCTGCCGGGCGCGCTCGGCACCAAGCGGGATTTCAAGCTGATCCTGCCGCGCACTGACTACCACTGCGTGCGCTGCAGCGGCCATCAAGGCCACGTGTGTGACGACGGCCCCAAGCCCACCGGCAAGCGTTTTTGCAACAACGGCGTGGCACTGCAGTTCATTTCCAAGGGCAGCAAACTGCCGGACTTACGCACGTAGCGGCGGCGCGAGCGTGGACGCGCCGCGCGAACATCAACCGGCAGGGGCTTTGCCACGCTTCCCCGCGCCGCTCGACGCCTGCAACGCCTGCGCCAAATCACGCAGCGAATTCAAATTGTGCGCCGGTAAAAACGCATCGACGTGCGGCAAGATCGCGCGAATCCCTGCAGCGCGCGGCTCGAACCCGTCATAGCGCAACAGCGGGTTGAGCCACACCACCTTGCGCGCCATGCGCTTGAGGGTGCGCGCCTCATCGCCCAGGCCAGCGCCATCATCGCGCTCCAACCCGTCGGTAAACAGCAGCACCGAGGCATTGCCGGTGAGCACACGGCGCGCATGCACGCGGTTGAATTGAGCCAGACAGGTTTTTAAACGTGTGCCACCATGCCAATCGGCAGCGAGCGCGCCAGCCGCCGCGAGCGCCTCGTCGGCATCACGGTGTTTCAGGCTGCGCGTGATCGATGTGAGGCGCGTGCCCAGCGTAAACGTAGACACATTGCCATGCTTGCGCGTCAGCGCATGCACCCAGTGCAGGAACACGCGTGAATAACGCTGCATCGAACCGGAAATGTCGCACAGCACCACCAGCGGTGCATCGCGCCGGGTGCGGCGGCGGTAGGCGAGGGTGGTGGAAAACGGATCGCGCGCGCTGTGCCGTGCCATCGCCTGCAAATCGAGCGTGCCGCGCGCCGAGGCTTCGTGGCGGCGCGTCAGCACCGGCGGCACCGGCAGCGGCAAGGTCTCGGCGATTTTCTTCGCCAGCGCAAACTCTTCCGCCGTCATGGTTTCAAAATCGGTGCGCTGCAAACGCTCGCTGTCGGAAAACGTCAGCACTGCTTCGAGGTCAATCTGCTCGTCCTCGCCAGGCATCTGCGCTTCAGCGTTGCGCCGCGCCTGCGTGCCCGCCAGAGCATCCTGCACCCGGTTCTGGCGCTTCTGGTTCTCCTTCGTGCCCAAGCCCTGCACTTTGGGCAGCGTCAGGTACATCAAGCGCTCAAACAGCTTGGGGTCTTGCCAGAACGCGTTGAAGGCGCTATCGAACACCGGCTGGTGCTCGTGGCGGTCGATCAACACCGCAGAGAGCGTGGCATGCACGCGCGTGCGCTCGTCCACCCCCGCGAGGGCAAGCGCCTGCATTGCAACGACCACGCGATCCGGCCCCACCGGCAAGCCCGCCGCGCGCAGCACGCGCGCGAAGTGGACGATGTTGTCGCCGAGTTTGCCGGTTTTGGCAGTTGCCGTCATCAGAGGAAATCAGCCATGCGTGGGCACGCAGTCTGTGATGGTTGATATACCCCACTGAGCCAAGAGGCGCATGGATAGGGCTTCTTGGCCGGGTACAAGTCTGAAATCATTGGTGGGAGCGCCGGACAACGCGGATGCCAAATCAGCGATCGGCAAGGCGGGATCGCCAGTAACCAGGTTTACGCTTGAACGGCGCAATCGCCATGATGACAATTTCATTCTCATGCGTGACATAGATGACCGAAAACGGAAATTTCTTCGTCAACATCCGCCGTGTGCCGTATTTGAAGGGAGCCCCGGATTCCGGAGACCGGCTTGCAAATGCTTCCACCTGCTCGACGGCTTTGTCGAACCGTTCACCGAGCTGACGGCTGATGGCCGAATAAAAACCGACCTCATGCAAGAGTTCAAGCCGCGCGTCTTCGTGATAGCGAACCGTCCTCACCGGTAGAGGCGGCGGGCCTGCGCATGGACTTCTTCAGCCGGGATCAATGTAGCCGTGCCATTTTTTACCTGCCCAAGCCGGCGTGCAATCTCGGTATCCCAGGCAGCGTCAACCTCCTGCTCTCCGTCGTCTTGCAGCGATGCCAGCAACTCCTCGGCAAGCAGAGCGCGATCCTCGGGGGGTAGAGCGCGCGCTTGGCGCGACAAGTCTTGAATCAAGGCATTCATGGCGGTCTCCGGTGTTGCGTACGTCAAGTTTACTGCGGCGGCGGGGCGGAGAAAGTGCGTGAGGAGTGTGAGGATATAGCCAAGGCGATGCGAGCACGTCGCGATTGATTGGAGAATGCCGGTTTTGCGCGACGCGCCCTGACCGGATTAGTTACGAACCTCAGTTGTGATCGTCGGCAACGACCAGGCGCCGCCTGGCGCGACCAGCTTGCACATGCCAGATGACGACGCCTTGGTATGAATGAATTGCGCTCCATCCCAAGTCCAATCATCAACCGACCAACAATCGCCCAGCCCCCGCCCTTTGTGGGACGCGGAAATGTTGCCGTTGCTGATGCCGCCTCCGGCATAGCCAGATCCAGAGGCGGTGACAAGCAGCGGACGGTGAGGCGGGGATTGGTCAACGACCCAGTATCCATCTCCAGAATTGTACGCAGCACTCCAGCAGGGGGTGGTGACCAGAAATTTTGCGTCTGTCAGGCGGGTGCTTGAGAACTGCTCTTTGTCAGATCGCCGTTCTGTCAGCAGCGGGCAATCATCGTCTTTGACGGTGCTACGAAGAATTTTCCACAGTGCCTTCGAATGCCGGTTTGCGAACTGTGCATCGCCCGGCAATGGTTTGGTCAATGGCACCACGATCACCACGGGTACTGGCACAGGCGGCAAAACGGCGTCTTCGTTCTGCGGGCCTTTTCTAAGCAATGCCCCGCCGGTGCCAATTCTGCCTTGAAATTCATCCATCTTCAAAAGCACAGCAGCAGCGCCTTTGTCGGAAAGCTTCCAGATGTGCCCGCCCGCACTCCACTCGATCTTGCTGTTGCCCGGTAAAGCGGCCAACAACGCTGCCACCTGACTTGCGGACAAACTCGCGGTCAACGAGTCCTTACCGACCGCTATCTTCCCCGCCGTCAGCGCATTGATTCGCATTGAGAGATCGAAGGTGGCCGGCAGATTTTTCAACACCGGATTTTCACCGTAGCTGCCGATTTGCAGTTCGCCAGTGACTGCCTGGTTTGCTCCCGCTTTCCGGGTCAAGAGGACGGAAACTGCCATATCGTCATCGCCATCCCGGTGGTAGCCGGCAATCCTGCATGTCCGGGTGTTATCGCAGGCCAGTTCCCAGTCGTTGTTTGAAAAGTACAGACCGGCCGGGGTTGCCGCCTGTACGCATATGGACGTTAGAACCGCGGCAACACTTACAAGCACGGATGCGGTGGAGACCATTTCAAACCTTTCTTGTTTGCCACAAACGCATCCATCATGCCAAGAGGCGCATGGAATGGTCGTCTCAGGCCTTATAGGCTTCCAATTGGCTCTGGGAGCGGGTCTTGGGAGAGCGGGTGAATAGATTCTGGTCTCAAATTGCCTAGAGGCTCTGGAAAATAATCGAGCAAGCCACCTTGGTCGGCTCTTTGTCGGGCTTTAGCGTGATCTGTTTGGCGGTGGGGGGATGTGAAATGCCGCGCGGTTCCCTACTCCGTCTCAGCGTGCTACGAGAAAAAACCGAATTGCACCTGTCGCATTTGTAGCGAACGTACCAGTTCTCGAAACTGCAGAGTGCTAAATATCCCGTGACGATGGCGACCGCATTGCCGATGTAAGTTTGGGCGGCAACATAAGCGCCAGCCACCACGAGCACCCAGAGTAGCGGCTCTCCACTTAAGCCGTTAATCCATCGGCCTCGTGATGGCTTATTTGGGACGCTGCCACCACAAGCGACGCATTGGTACGGAAGATAGCTGGCCACTGGTGTTTACCGGATAATCGCCGCCGCCTTCAACTCATCCAATATCCGCGCCGCATCCCCATTCATCACACGCTCCACATCCTCGCGGTACTTGAGCAACACGCCGAGGGTGTCTTGCACTGCGTCCGGTTCGAGCGAGA
>JANOYK010000902.1:0-3665 GCA_031428855.1 Burkholderiales bacterium
TGTGGCTGGACGGTGCGAGCAATGCGTAGCGCAGCGCAAACCAGGCTTTGGCAGCGAGCGGCGCGTCACGCGGGAAGTCCTGTTCGTGTACGTCCCATGCATTGGCGGGTGAGGTTTTCATGTCCATGTGGCCTCCGGCGGGGTGAGGGATTGCTGAAAGAGAAATGCGGGATCAATCTGGAATCAGTGCGGAATCCATGCGAGACCAATGCGAGATCAATGCGAGATCAATGCGACATCAACACCGGCACCGTCATGCTTTCCATGATGGTGCGGGTGGCACCGCCGAATACCCACTCGCGTGCGCGGCTGTGGCCGTAGGCGCCCATCACCAGCAGATCAACGTTCAGATCAGCGATGCGCGACAACAACTCTTCGCCGACATTGATCACCGCACCCGGGTCGGCGCGCACCTCGACATTGATGTCGTGATGCGCGAGGTAGGTGGCCAGATCGGCCCCGGGCAGATCGCCGTGCGCCAAGCCGTCGCGCACCGGGTTGACTGCCATCACGATCACGCGCGCGGCGCGTTTGAGCAGGGGCAGCGCGTCGTAGACCGCGCGGCAGGCTTCGCGGCTGCCGTTCCAGGCGATCAGCACGGTCTTGCCAAAGCCGGGCGGCGCGCCGATGTAGGGCACCACCAGCACCGGGCGCGGGCAGCCGATCACGACTTCACCGGGTGACACGTGGATCGCGTCGGCCGATTTATCCGCCGGGTCGGGCTGGCCGATGATGACCAGATCGGCATAGCGCGCGCCCAGCGTAAGGGCGGGAATGTCGTGGCTCTCGGCCACACGCGTTTCAATCTTGTCGACGCCGCTCTGGCGCGCGGCGTCTTCAAACTGCCGGGTCGCCTTGCGCATCTGATCGTCGAGGTAGGCCTGCCACTCGGCCAGCAGATCGGGCGCGGGGGCCATGTCCAGGCCATACGGCACCACCAGCATGGAAGCCGCTGCCAGCCCCACGATGCGCGCATCAAAGCGCTGTGCCAGATCAAGCGCGGCGGCAATCCGGTGGCGGCTGCTGGGGAGGGCGTTCAAGTGCAGGAGCAGGTTGCGGTAGGTCATGGGTCACCTGTTATCAGAGAATGCATGAAGTGTTGATCCAGAGTCCACAGCATCGTCCTGCCATCCGCGCGCGTTTTGATATGGGTCAAATGCGCCGCGGGTTTTTCACGCAATCTTGCTGTACTGTGCAGTTGCAGGTGGAGACTCAACGGGAGATTGACCGTGGAATTCAAGGACTACTACGCCACACTCGGTGTGCCGCGTGACGCCGCTGCCGCCGATATCAAAAAGGCGTTCCGCAAACTCGCGCGCAAATACCATCCTGACGTGTCCAAGGAGAAGGACGCGGAAGCAACAATGAAAGAGCTCAACGAGGCCAACGCGGTGCTCTCGGACCCGGAAAAGCGCGCTGCCTACGATCAGGTCGGGCGTGGCTACCGGCCCGGACAGGAGTTCCGTCCGCCGCCGGACTGGGATGCCGGGTTTGAATTTTCCGGCGATGGACGCCACGGCGGTGACGCCGGTGATTTCAGCGGCTTTTTTGAAGAGCTGTTTGGCCGCGCCGCGCGCAGTGGACGCACCGGTGCGCATTCCGGAGCACACCCCGGCGCGCATTTTGGTACAGGCGGCGGCACAGGCGCGGCTGGCGGCACCCACGGTCGTCAGTTTCAGGCGCGCGGCCAAGACCATCACGCCAAGGTGCTGCTCGACATTGAAGACGCCTGGCACGGCGCCACCCAGCAGATCAGCCTGCGTGTGCCGCGGCAGGGCGACAGCGGCCACGTGGTGATCGACACACGCACGCTCAACGTGCGCATCCCGCAAGGCGTGCGGGCGGGCCAGTTGATCCGCTTAGCCGGGCAGGGCGCACCCGGATTCGGCGGCGGTGTGGCCGGCGACTTGCTGCTTGAAGTCGGCTTCCGCCCGCATCCGCGTTTTCGTCTGGACGGACGCGATGTGCTGATGACGCTGCCGGTTGCGCCGTGGGAGTGCGCCCTTGGTGCGATGGTGCCGGTGACGTTGCCTGGCGGCGGCGACATTGAGGTGCGCATCGCCGAGGGCACCCTCAGCACGCCAGGCAGCACTCAAGGCAGCATCCTGGGCGGCACCCCGGGTGGCATCCAACTGCGCGTGCGCGGCAAGGGCCTGCCGGGCGATCCCCCCGGCGATCTATTGCTGCAACTCGACGTGCGGGTGCCGCCAGCCAGCAGTGCGCGCGCCCGCGAACTGTATGAATCAATGGCGCGCGAGCTGGGGTTCGACGCGCGTGCCAACCAGGAGGCCAAGCCATGAGCAACGGAACAAACGGGATTGGCAGCGGCATCGTCGCTGGCACCGCGCTAGATGAAGACGGACTCTCGCTCGATGAGCTGGTGCGTATTTGCGCCGTCAGCCGTGAGTGGGTGGTGGAGCGGGTCGAAGACGGACTGCTGCCGGCATCCGGGTTTGCGTCCGGGATGACTGCCGCAACGGATGCCGCGATCTGGCGTTTCACCAGCCGCGCGGTGTGGCGCACGCGGCGCATGCACACGCTCGAACGCGACTTCGATGCCGTGCCAGAACTCGCCGCCCTGGCGGCTGATTTGATGGAAGAGCTGGAGCGGGTGCGCCAGCGCCTGCGTGCGGCCGGGCTGGAGTGACGTGCCATGTTGATTGGCGTGCCGCGCGAAATCAAAAACCGCGAATACCGTGTGGGGCTGGTGCCGGCCGCTGTGCGCGAGCTGACGATGCGCGGCCATCAGGTGCTGGTCGAAGGCGGCGCGGGAGCCGGGATCGGTGCCGCCGATGCGGCCTATGTGCAGGCCGGTGCGCAGATAGCGCAAAGCGCTGAGGAGATCTGGCAGCGTGCCGAACTGGTGGTCAAAGTGAAGGAGCCGCAGGCGGGTGAACGTGCGCAATTGCGTCAAGGCCAGACGCTGTTCACGTATCTGCATCTGGCCGCTGACCCGCTGCAAGCGCAAGAATTGATCGCGTCCGGCGCCACCTGCATCGCTTACGAAACCGTGACCGGTGCGCAAGAGCGCCTGCCGCTGTTGACGCCAATGTCTGAAGTGGCGGGGCGCATGGCGATTCAGGCTGGGGCTGCCTGCCTGGAAAAAGGGCGCGGCGGGCGCGGCGTGCTGCTGGCCGGCGTGCCAGGAGTGGCACCGGGCAGGGTGGTGATTCTCGGGGCCGGTGTGGCCGGCTCAAACGCGGCGCGGATTGCGGCCGGCATCGGGGCCGATGTCACGGTGCTCGACAGCAACCCCGGCGCGCTGCGTGCGCTGAGCCAGACCTTGGGGAGCGCAGTCAAAACGCTGGCCGCCACCGCTGACGCGATTGAGGCCCAAGTGTGCGAGGCCGATCTGGTGATTGGCGCAGTGCTGGTGGCGGGCGCGGCAGCACCGCGTCTGATCACCCGCGCCATGGTGGCGCGCATGCAGCCCGGCGCTGCCATCGTCGATATCGCGATTGACCAGGGCGGCTGCTGCGAAACCTCGCGGCCGACCACGCATGATGATCCGGTCTATGTCGCCGAAGGCGTGGTGCATTACTGCGTCACCAACATGCCCGGCGCGGTGCCGCGCACCTCGGCATTCGCTCTCGGCCACGCCACCTTGCCGCATATTGTGCGGCTGGCTGATGCCGGTGTGGCGGCGGCGCTGCGGGCCGATCTGC
>JANOYK010000903.1:0-7011 GCA_031428855.1 Burkholderiales bacterium
GCGCGAGTGGCGCTGGTGTTGGCGCTTGCGTTGGCGCTGCGGCGCGCGCCCGCGTCAACGCCAAAGGTGAGCGCCTGCCAGCGCGCCTCAAAGCCGCTGCGCCGCAGCCCGGCGCGATGGTCGTCCGCCGTCACAATCGCGCAGCGCCGGTAGCCTTTGCGGTGCAGGTGCGCCGCCACTTCGGCCCCAACCTTTTGGTGCGAAAAGCCGACCAGCATGTCGATTGGCGTGGACGTCAAATCCCAAGTTTCAACTACCGGTATGCCGGACGCGAGCAGGCGTTTGCGTCCCTCGGGCGAGCGCATCACGCCGGTGAGGACGATGCCGTCGGGACGGCGGCCGATGAGGGCGTCGAGCAGTGCGTCTTCACGCGAATCGCGGTAGCCGCTTTGGCCGAGTATCAATTGGAAGCCCGCACTCGCAAGTTCATCGGTGAGTGCCTGAATCGTTTCGAGAAACACTGACCCGGCGATGGTGGGCACTACCGCAGCGACGAGACGGCTACGGTTGGAGGCGAGGCCGCCCGCCAGCAGGTTTGGCACATAGCCGGTGTGCGCCACGGCTGCGCGGATCCGTTCCAGTGTGTCCGGCGATACTTTGTCTGGTGTGTTGAGCGCGCGTGATGCGGTGATCGCCGACACCTTGGCCAGGCGCGCGACGTCGCGCAGGGTGATGCCGCCTGATTTGCGGCGCGCAGCACGCGCGGGCGGTGCAGCGGGCGTACGGGGGGGGGTGTGAGGCGCGGGCAACACCGCCAGCGCTGCCAGTTTGGCGGTTTTGGTGCGCTTGATTTGCGGTGCGGGGTTGCGGAGCATGGGCGGATGTTACCGCTAACGTTGCGCCATCGTGCAGGTGCGGTGCCATCATGCGCGGCTTCAATTGCACTGCGTGCCCGCACCGCTTGGCCTCACCGTGTGGCTACACTGCGGGCTTGCGCTGATGCGGCAACACCTTGACAATATCCCGATCTGCCTGCCACCGAGCCTCCATGAAACTTGCCGCATCCAACCCTGCATCCATCGGGTATACCGCGCGAAGGGGTATACCGCGCGAAGACTTTCGCAAAATCATGCGCGATGATGCGCAGCGCTGGGCCGGGATTATTCGCAGCGCCGGTATCAAGACCCAATAAGCCATTGGCGTGGCAGATGCCTTCGAATATGGCCGCTGCATGTTTCGCCAGGTTGCCGCCGGTGTCAGCCGCCGAACCATCAAGCCAGCCAACCCCGCCAACCCCGCACGCATCCGTTCAACCATCTGTGTCCCATGCCCCGCATCCTGATCCTCAACAGCAACACCACCGCATCGATAACAGATTTGGTCACGCAGCACGTGCGTGCCGAACTCGATGACCGGTTTACGCTCAAGCCCGTGACTGCACGCTTCGGCGCGCGCTATATCTCAACCGAAGTCTCGTATGCGATTGCAGGCCATGCTGCACTTGATTGCGTGGCTGAACATGGCGCGGATTGCGATGCGATCTTGCTCGCTTGTTTCGGCGATCCGGGTTTGTTTGCCTTGCGCGAAGTGAGTCCTGCGCCGGTGGTGGGCTTGGCAGAAGCGGCGATGCAAGAGGCTGCAGCACATGGCCGTTTCTCCATCGTCACCGGTGGCGTGTTGTGGAAGCCGATGCTGGAGCGGCTCGCGTTCTCTCTCGGTTGCCTCAACGCCATCGCCAGCATCCGCCCGATCACGCTCACGGGCGATCAAATCGCTGCCGACCCGGATGGCGCGTTGCGCTTTCTCGCCGCCGAGGCACGCGCCGCAGCCGAGCAAGATGGCGCGCAAGCGGTGATTCTCGGCGGCGCGGCGCTCGCCGGGCTGGCCGCACGCTTTGCGCACGATGTGCCGGTGCCGCTGGTTGACAGTGTGCTGGCGGGTGCGCGGGTAGCGGCAGCGCGTGCCAGCGCCTACGTAGCAGCGGTGGCAGCGCGCAGCGTCGCAACCATTGCGGTAAACGCGGCAACCACGGCAACCACGGCAACCACGGCAACCACGGCAGATACCACCGCGCAACTGCGCCCCGCCACACCGACCACCGGCCTTAGCCCAGCGCTGGCGCGCTTGTTGGGCTGACAGCCTACACGCCAGCCAGAACCGCCGCACGCGTCATGCTGACGCCGGCACTCGCCAAGCGCAGGCCCTGATCCACTGCGTCGCCGTCAGACTCCGCCCGCACCAGCGCGCCGCTCGCATGGCGGCGGCAAATCCCGGTGCCGTAAGGGGGCATTGAATTGACGCACACCAGTTCCCCGACGCTTGCCATCGCGGCCACACGTTACAATTTAATGTGCTTATTTGCCCACCAGCAAGTTGATACAGACCATGAAACGCGGCGACCCGGACCTGCCAATCAGCAAATCTGCCGCCGCGCCGCCGGGCAGCGCCGGCCCCTTGGCCGACAGCCCCTTGGCCGATAGCCCCCTGGCCGACAGCCCCCTGGCCGGCATTCGCATCCTCGACATGACCTCGGTGATGCTGGGGCCCTACGCCACCCAGATGCTGGGCGACTATGGCGCCGACATCATCAAGATCGAGTCGCCCGAGGGCGATTCGACACGTGCCACCGGCCCCGCGCTCGAACCCGGCATGGCGGCTGCCTTCATCGGTGCCAACCGCAGCAAACGCAGCATCGTGCTCGACCTCAAGCAGGCAGACGCGCGCGCGGCGCTGATGGTGCTGATCGACACTGCGGATGTGCTGATCTACAGCATGCGCCCGCAAAAACTGGCGGCCCTGGGCCTCGCGCCCGCAGTGCTTAGAGCACGCAACCCGGCCTTGATCGTGGTGGCGGTACACGGCTTTTCCGAGCGCGGCCCGTATGCCGGGCGCGCGGCATACGACGACATCATCCAGGGCTTGTGCGGCATGGCCGCGTTGAGCGAGATGCGTGGCGAGGCCCCGGCCTACATGCCGAGCGTGGTGGCCGACAAGACCTGTGCCCTGTTCGCCACCCAGGCGGTGCTGATCGCCCTGGTGGCGCGCGGCAGCTCCGGCAGCGGCACCTATGTTGAAGTGCCGATGCTCGAATGCATGGTCAATTTCACTCTGGTCGAACATTTCCACGCGGCGCACTTCCGCCCGCCGCCGGCACCGCCCGGGTATGCGCGTCTGCTCACGCGCTGGCGCAAACCCTACGCCACCAGCGACGGCTACGTTTGTCTCTTGCCCTATACCGACCGCCACTGGCAGCGCTTCTTCACCGAAGCCGGGCGCCCGGAGTGCGCCACCGACCCGCGCTTCACCGGCTTGGCCGCCCGCACCCGCAACATCGACGCGCTGTACGCCCTGGCTGCCGAATGCATCGCCCTGCGCAGCACCGCTGACTGGCTGGCGGCCTGTGATCGTCTCGACATTCCGGCCGCACCGCTCAATCGCCTGGCGGACCTTGAACGTGACCCGCATTTGGCGGCGACCGGGTTCTTTGGTGAAGTCGACGACCCGGCGATGGGCACCCTGGTGATGCCGGGCGCGCCGCTGCGCTTCGAAGGCGTGACGCCCGGCCAGCGCCTGCCGCCGCATCGCCTGCCGCCACGCCTGGGCGAGCATACCGTCGCGCTGCTGCTGGCGGCCGGCTTTGATGAGACCGCCATCGACGCCTTGCTGGCGTCGCGCGCGGCGGTACAAAACACCCCTGTGGAGACGCCAACATGACAGCCATTTCCCGCCGCACCGTGCTCGGTATGGCACTCGCCGCCGCAACCCCGCTGGCGCGCGCGCAGAGCGACTGGCCAGCCCGGCCGATCACCCTGATCTTGGGCTTTCCGCCTGGCGGCCCCAACGACCTCGTTGCGCGCGCCCTGGCGCTGCGCCTGTCCGAGTTGTTGAAGCAGCAGGTCCAGGTCGACAATCGCCCCGGTGCCAATGGCAATATCGCGGCCGCCGCAGTGGCGCGTGCCACGCCGGACGGCCACACCTTTCTCTACAACAGTTCATCGCTGGCCTTGAGCCCGGCCTTGTACCGCAAGAACCTGATCGATCCCCTGCGCGAGCTGACGCCGGTCAATGGCACGGCGTCGCTGCCGCTGGTCTGTGTGGTCGAAGCGGCCTTTGCGGCGCACAACTTTCGCGAATGGGTGGCGCAATTGCGCGCCAGCCCGGGCCGCTACAACTACGGCAGCCCCGGCATCGGCAACCTTGCGCATGTGGCGCCGGCCATGGTGCTCAAGGAAAACGGCTTGTCGGCGGTGCATCTGCCGTACAAGGGCAGCAGCGAGGCCTTGCAGGCATTGGTGGGCGGCTCGATTCATTTCCAGTTTGACGCGGTCAATTCGCCGCTCGCTCTAATCAAGGCAGGACGGCTGCGGCCGCTGTTTGTCACGTCCGCCGAACGCTCGCCGGTGCTGCCGGAAGTGCCGACGCTGGCCGAAAGCGGTTCGAAAAACCTCGACCTTGCCGCCTGGCAGGGCGTGATGGCACCCGCAAAAACACCGCCGGCGCTGGTGCAGCGCTTCGCCGCCGAGATCGCCAAAGTGATGCACGGCGCGGAGATGAAGGCAACGCTCGCCGCGCAAGGCGCCTACCCGATCGCCACCACCCCGGAGCAATACGCCGCCTTCTTCGCCGGCCAGATGGAGCGCTTCAAGAAGACGGTGGACGACCTTGATTTGAAACTTGAGTAAAGGGCAGTCGAGATGAACTTTGCATGGAGCGCAGAGCAGGAATCAATTCGTGAAGCGATTTTGCGCGTGTGCGCAGGATTCGACGCCGCTTACTGGCTCGAGAAAGACCGCCACGGCGGCTTTCCGCTCGACTTTCACCGCGCCATCGCCGACGCCGGCTGGCTCGGCATCTGCATGCCGGAACAATACGGCGGTGCCGGCCTGGGCATCCAGGAAGCGGCGATCATGGTGCAGGCGATCAGTGAATCGGGGGCCGGCATGAGCGGGGTATCGGCGATTCACATGAACATCTTTGGCCTCAATCCGGTGGTGGTGTTCGGCACGCCAGAGCAAAAGCAGCGCATGCTGCCGCCCCTGATCGCCGGCCGCGACAAGGCCTGCTTCGCGGTGACCGAACCGAACACTGGCCTCAATACCACCCGCCTGAAGACCTTCGCCCGGCGCGAAGGCGACCGTTACTACATCAGCGGCCGCAAAGTATGGATCAGCACGGCGCAGGTCACCAACAAGATGCTGATCCTGGCGCGCACCACGCCGCTGGACCAGGTGAAAAAGCCGGCCGATGGTTTGAGCCTGTTCTACACCGACCTCGACCGCGCCTATGTCGATGTGCGCGAAATCGAAAAACTCGGGCGCAAGGCGGTCGATTCGAACGAACTGTTCATTGACAATCTGCCGGTCCCGGCCGCCGACCTGATCGGCAAGGAAGGCGACGGCTTTCGCAATATTCTCCACGGCATGAACCCGGAACGCGCACTGGCCGCCGCCGCCGCTGTTGGCCTCGGCCGGGTGGCGCTCAAGCGCGCTGCTGCCTATGCCAATGAAAGGATCGTGTTCGACCGCCCGATCGGCAAGAACCAGGGAGTGCAGCATCCTCTGGCCAAATGCTGGATGGAACTCGAAGCCGCCAATCTGATGGTGATGAACGCGGCTTGGCGCTACGACCAGGGTCTGCCGTGTGGCGCTGAATCGAACGCCGCCAAGTACCTGGCCGCCGAGGCCGGCTTCCGCGCCTGCGAAACCGCAGTGCTCACCCACGGCGGCTTCGGCTACGCCAAGGAATATCACGTTGAGCGCTACTTCCGCGAAGCCATGCTGCTGCGCATCGCGCCGATCAGCATCCAGTTAATCATGTGCCATATCGCCGAGAAAGTGCTCGGCCTGCCCAAATCCTACTAAAAACGCAACCCACCCTGGAGTGATGCATGAAAGACCTCGGCCGCCTGACGCGCGGGCTTTACTACGAAGACTTGCCGCTCGGCACCACCTGGCACAGCGCCGGTCGCACCTTGCTCGAGTCCGACCTCGCCGCCTATGTGAACCTGACCTGGTTCACCGAGGAGTTGTTCACCAACCAGCACGACCAGTCCGGCAACGCGATTGGCGGCAAGCCGGTGCCGGCCTCGATGGTGTTCGCGATGGCCGAAGGCCTGGTGCTGCCCTCGATGGAACGCACCGGTCTGGCCTTCCTCAACACCGATCTTGATGTCAAGCAATCGACCCTGGTCGGCGACACGATTTACGTGGATTGCGAAGTGATCGAGTCGCGCCTGACCTCAAAGGCCGATCGCGCGCTGGTGCGCACGCGCAATACCGTGCGCAACGGCGACGGTGCCACCGTGCTGGTGTATCAACCTCTCAGATTGATGAAACAGCGGCCGCAAGAGGGCGCTGCCCGCTAACAACTACCCGTTCGCACGCAACGCACAGTATGCGCAACGCTCGCCGCTGCGGTCTTCTCTGCGGCAGGCACCGCCTCTGGAACCCTTGCGCCACAACGCTCTTCGGCCCATTTGCATCTGGGCGCGAAGGCGCAGCCGGGCGCGAGGGTGACCATATTGGGCGGCGCGCCGGGGATGGCCTCGATACGGTCACCGCGTTTTCCGGCGTGGATGCCGGTGCCGGGCAGCACGTTGGCTGCGAGCAGGCCCTGCGTATACGGATGGCCGGGCGAGCGGATGACGGAGCGCACATCACCGGTTTCGACGAAGCGGCCGGCGTACATCACGGCGATGCGGTCGGAGATTTCGACCGCTGCGCCGACATCGTGGGTTACAAAAATCACCGCCATGCCCATTTCTTTTTGCAACTGGCGCAGCAATAGCAGGATTTGAATTTGCACGGTGGCATCGAGTGCGGTGGTCGGTTCGTCCGCTAGCAGCAGTTGCGGCTTGCAGGCCAGCGCCAGAGCAATCATGGCGCGCTGGCGCATGCCGCCGGACATTTCGTGCGGGTAGGCGTCGAGCCGCCGCTTGGCTGACGGTATCTGCACGCGCTCCAGCATCTCGAGCGCACGGGCGCGGGCGGCATCGCGGCTGACGTTTTCATGCTGCAACACGGTCTCGGCAATCTGTTGGCCGATGGTGAACACCGGATCGAACGCGAGCAT
>JANOYK010000904.1:0-2181 GCA_031428855.1 Burkholderiales bacterium
CTACCAGCAAGCGCTGGCGCTCAAAATCAGCGGAGCGGAAAGCAGCGCACCGGAGAGCGGCGCACCGGAGAGCGGCGCACCGGAGAGCGGCGCACCGGAGAGCGGCGCACCGGAGAGCGGCGCACCGGAGAGCGGCGCACCGGCGCGCACCTAACGCAGCACGAACACCGGTTTGAGCTGCATGGTGTCGCGGATGCGCTCGGCGATTTTGCCGGCTTCGTCACGGTTTTTGTACGGACCCACCTGCAGCCGGTGCAGGTGGTTGCCGGGTACCACAAAGATAGTTTCGGTCAGCCACGCCAGCTGTTGCGAGACGCGGGTGCGGAAACTCTCGGCGTTCTCGCGCGCGCCAAATGCGCCGATCTGCAAATAGACGCCATCGGGCTGGGTTGCGGTGGGCAGTGCAATCGTGGCGGGCTCGGGCGCACTTTGAGAAGCTGCATCAGAAGGTGCGGTGGCCGCAGAAGCGCTCTGGGAGCGATTCTGCGCCGATACATCGACAGAAACGTTGGTGGGAGCGGGTTTCGGCGGCGCGGGTGTGGCGGGTGTGACGGGTGTGACGGGTGTGACAATTGCACCCGGTTTGGCAGAGGCCGCTGCTGACAGCGCAGCGGCGGGGGCAGGCACCGCGGGCGCGGGTGTGCCAGCGGCTACCAGCACGCGCTCGCCCTCGCCCTCGCGCAGCCGTGTCACCTCGACCAGCGTGCTGCCCTGGTTGATGTAATCGAGTTTGAGCGCAGCGGTGTAAGACAAATCGATGATGCGGTCGGAGTGAAACGGCCCGCGGTCGTTGACCCGCACCACCACGCTCTTGCCGTTGGCCACGCTGGTCACGCGCACGTAGCTGGGGATCGGCAGGGTCGGGTGCGCCGCTGTCATCGCATACATGTCGTAGGGCTCGCCGGACGAGGTTTTTTGCCCGTGGAACTTGCGCCCGTACCACGAGCCAGTGCCGCGCTGGCTGAACCGGCGGTGGTCGGTGAACGGGTTGTAGGTTTTGCCGAACACCACGTAGGTGCGGTTGGTCGCGCTGCGCAGCGGCGGCTCGTCTTTCGGGATGGCGTCGGGCGTGGCTTCGAGATTGGACGGCGCGGCGTCGCCCGGGCCATCGTCCTGGTAATAGCCGCCGCCACGGCGCTGGATCACCGGGGCCGGTGGTGTTGCGGGCGTGGTGCGGGAGGTTTGCGGCGCGGGCGCGTCAGTGCGCGGGGCTGGCGTTGGTGTACGCGATGATCCGAACGGGTTGAGCACGCCGCAGGCCGGCAGCAGCAGCACTGCTGCGGTGAAGGTCAGCAGGCGCGCCGGCCGCAGATGCGCGATGCCCGGATACGGCAGGAGGCACGCCAAGCGCAAGCGCGCCAAGCGGCTGCGCGGTGTCAGTGCCGTTGTCGCAGTCATGGTCAATATTTGAACCCGCGGTGCAGCGCCACCACGCCGGCGGCGAGATTGAAATAATCGACCCGGTCAAAACCGGCGTCTTGCATCATGTTTTTCAAGCTGTCCTGGTCCGGATGCATGCGGATCGACTCGGCCAGATAACGGTAGCTCGCGTCATCATCGGCCACTTGTTTACCAAGCCACGGCAGCAGGTTGAACGAGTAGAGATCGTAAGGCGCTTTGAGCGGTGCCCACACTTTGGAAAATTCGAGCACCAGCAAGCGCCCGCCCGGTTTGATGACGCGCCACATCTCGGTCAGGGCCGCATCTTTGTGCGTCATGTTGCGCAGGCCGAAGGCGACCGTTACCAGATCAAAGTAGCTGTCTGGAAACGGCAGGTGCTCGGCATTGCACTGCACGGCGGGCACGTCCAGACCATCATCAAGCAGGCGGTCACGCCCGGCGCCAAGCATGGCACCGTTGATGTCGGTGAGCCAGACTTGGCCGGTTTTGCCGGCGCTGCCGTCCCTGCCAGCGCCGGCGTCTTGGTTGCTACTGTTGCCATCGGGTGCCACGCGCTTGGCAAACGCGCGCGCCAGATCGCCAGTGCCGCCGGCCACATCGAGCACGCGCTGGCCCGGCCGCACGCCGGACTGTGCAATGGCGAATGCCTTCCAGGCGCGGTGCAGCCCGAGCGACATCAGGTCATTCATCACGTCGTACTTTTGCGCGACCGAGGAGAACACCTCGCGCACCTTGGCCGCCTTGTCTTGCTCGCGGACGGTCTGGTAGCCGAAGTGGGTG
>JANOYK010000905.1:0-2289 GCA_031428855.1 Burkholderiales bacterium
AAGATGCTCAACCAGCTCATCGTCGGCTCGCTGCACGTGGTGCTGGCCGAGGCCGCATCGATGGCCGAAGCTGCCGGCATCGACGCCGCGCGCCTGCCCGAGTGTCTGGCCGGCGGCTATGCCGATGGCCCGCTGTTTCAGCGCCTCTACCCGCGCATGGTGCAGCGTGATTTCGCGCCGCAGGGCTATGTGCGCCAGTTGAAAAAAGATTTGGAAATGGTCGAGGCCTACGCGGATGATCTGAACACGCCAATCCCCATGCTCGATCAGGCGCTTGCCTTGTATCGCCAGCTTGCCGATGCCGGGCACTCGGAACTCGACACCGCCGCCGTGTTCAAGCTGTACGATGAGCGGCTGATCGCCAAGCACAGCGCCGGTTAAGCGTTATTGTTTCAACCGTCAGCATCAACACCACCACACCAATAACAATATCCATCACCCCAAAGGAGAACCGTATGAAGCTGTCCGCCGCCTTTCCCAAACCCGTTGCCGCATTGGTCTCAACCCTCGCCGCTGCCGTCTTCGCCACCTGCGCCTTCACCTCCGCCGCCCACGCGCAAGTCAAGTTGCGCTACGCCCACGTCGGTGTCGCCAACGCGCCGCAAACCCTCTACGCCGATGAAGTCGCCAAACTCGTCAAAGAGCGCACCAATGGCCGTGTCGAGATTCAGGTGTTCGCCAATTCTCAATTGGGCGGCGTCGGCGAAATGGTTGACGGCATCAAGTCCGGTGCCATCGCCATGGGCCATCACGACTTCGCCTCGCTCGGCAAAATTCTGCCCGCGACAGCCGTGTTCAACACCCCGTTCGTCTACCGCGACGCTGACCACGCCATGCGCGCCACCGACGCACGCACGTCAGCCGCCTTGCAAGCGATCAACAAAGAGCTGGTCGAAAAAGGCGGCATGCGCATCGTCGGCAACCTGTTTCAAGGCACGCGCCAGTTGACCTCGAAAGAAAAAGTGCTCTCGCCCAAAGACATGGCCGGCAAAAAATATCGCGGCGTACCGGTCAAGCTCTGGTCCACCATGCTCACCGGCATGGGTGCCGTCGCCACGCCAGTCGAAGTCTCCGAGTTGGCAACGGCGCTCGCCACCGGCCTCGTCGTAGGGCAAGAGAATCCGCTGCCCAACATCTTCAACCTCAAGCTCTACGAAGTGCAAAAGTTCGTCATGTTGACCGACCACATGCAGTCGGTGCTCTCGGTCTTCGTCAACGAAAAAGTCTGGCAGGGCATCCCCGCTGCCGACCGCAAGATTCTCGAAGACACCATGGCGGAAGTCGGCAAGAAGACCCTCGACTGGGATCGCGAAACAGCAGCCAAGTACCGCAAAGACCTCGAAGCCAAAGGCATGACCTTCATCGAAGCCAAAGACGGTCTCAATGTCGAAGCGTTCCGCACGGCGGTGTTGGCGCAGGTGAACAAGGACTTCCCCGAGTGGACCAAACTGATCGAGCAGATTCGCGCAGTGAAATAGTGCGAGCAGGCAACGTGGTGAGAAACCGGATGACGATGCAATACTGCGCCGCGCCTGCGTGCCCGTTGCCACGCAACCGGCTCTGTCCGCATCGCGCGCGCATTCGACCCTCCGCGCCATGACCGCCGCTCTCAACGGCCTGCGCAGGCTGATCCGCTGGATCAGCCTCGCGCTGCTGTTTCTGCTGATCGCCACGCCACTGGCGCAAATCATCATGCGCTCGATCTTCAACGTGCCGATGTCCGGCGCAGAAGAACTCGCGCGTTACTTTTTGATTTGCCTCACCTTCCTCGCCGCGCCGCTCGTCACCTTCAGCGGCGGCCAGATTCGCATGGAAGAGTTTCAGGCGCTGATCCCGCCCAAGCCGCGCTGGGGTTTGCAGCTGGTGATCGAAGTCGCAGGCATCACCACCTTCGCCCTGATCGCCGTGGCAGCGGTGGTGACGATTTCCAAAAACATGCAAAACCAGACCGCCACTCTTGAGATGCCGTTCTGGCTGTTCATGGCACCGCTCGCCCTGGGCAGCACCCTGCTCGTAGTCGAGACGCTGGCGATGTTGGCGCACACATGGCAGCGCAAGCGGCCCGAAGAAAAACACACCACGCTCTCGTAAAGCCGCTTTCATAAAGTTAGTCATGCACACAAAGCCTCCGCTACCCACACCGACGAGCCAGCCACGATGAACGGCTTCCTCGTCATCGGCGCTTTCCTCGCGCTGTTCATGCTCGGCTTCCCGGTGGTGCTGGCGATTGCGATTCCTTGCGCGGTCTACATGCTCACCAACGGCCTGCCGCTAGACCTCATCGCCCAG
>JANOYK010000906.1:0-4392 GCA_031428855.1 Burkholderiales bacterium
TCCACACGCCGCCCTCGGTATCGAGACACACCTCGATGAAATGGTTGCCGCCACCGAGGCTTCCCGCTTGCTTCCACGGTTTGTTTTTATCGCCCGCACGCAAACGCGCAACGATGGCAAGTTGGGCGTGACGTGCATGCAACTGCTGCACACGCTGATGCAGTGCGATACCACCCGCGCCATCTTGATGGGTCTGCACGCCATCGCGATGCTCGCTGAATCCCACCGGGATCGCACGTTCGATATCGCGGCGCAGTGCAATGAGCGACTCGGGCAGGTCGGCAGCTCGCAGCGAAGTCTTCGCCGCCAGCATGCCGCAGCCGATGTCCACTCCCACCGCAGCGGGGATGATGGCGGCGCGGGTCGGGATCACCGAACCGACAGTTGCGCCTTTGCCCAGATGCACGTCGGGCATCACGGCAACGTGACCGGCCACGATCGGCAGCGATGCGATGTTGCGCAGTTGTTGCATCGCTTCGGCTTCGACCGGAACCCCGTTGGTCCACATTTTGATTCCGTGCATGTTGAATTCTCCTTGTTGTTATTGAGTGTAAATGGGTGGCCCGTCCGGAAGGATTCGAACCCACGACCGTCGGTGTAGAAGACCGCTGCTCTGATCCGCTGAGCTACGGACGGATGCGCGGCGGGTCGATCTTGCCGCACCCCCTTGAAATGGCGCCCCCGGCCCGGAGTTGAACCGGCGACCTCTCGCTTACAAGGCGAGTGCTCTGCCAACTGAGCTACGAGGGCGTTGTTGTTTGGCGGCGGGTGTGCGATTCGAACGCACGCGGCCCCACGCAGGCGCGGGGCCGGCCGGTTTAGCAAACCAGTGCAATCAGCCTCTCTGCCAACCCGCCAAGGTGAGGCGCTGTGATTGCGAGTACATGCACAGCGGAAAATTCGTGGAGCAGTGCTACCGCCTAGCTCGCTCGCGCAGAGGAGCACCCTCCTCGTCGGCCGCCGTTAAGCGGGAAGCGCGGTAAGCCGAACCCCGAGGGCAGTGGCCAGCTTCATAACCGTGTCAAAGCGGGGCTTGGAACCGGGAGTGAGTGTCTTGTAAAGACTCTCCCGTCCCAGGCCCGCATCCTTGGCCACTTGCGCCATGCCGCGCGCGCGTGCGACATCGCTGAGCGCGAGCAGAACCAGATCAGGGTCACCCGTTTCGAGCACAGCGGCCATGTACTCCGCCACCGCCGCTTCACTGGTAAGGTAGCGTGAAGCATCAAACGGCAGCAGCTTGACGCCCGGTTTGGATTTGCGCGGAGCAGCACTCATGATGGGGACTCCATTTTTTTCAACAAGCGTTGCGCGCGTTTGATATCCCGCGCCTGGGTCGATTTGTCACCGCCAGCAAGCATCACGATGAGAATGTTTCCCCGGCGCGTGAAGTAGAGACGATAACCAGCCCCTACATCCACACGCATTTCAGACACATCGCCACCAACCGGTTTCCAATCGCCAAGATTGCCCGCTTCGGCCAAACGCAGGCGCGCAGTGATGCGAATCTGCGCGCGCAGGTCTCTGAGACCATCGAGCCAATCTTGAAAGGTTTCTGTTTGCTGGACAGTGAACACAGATGCATTGTATCTGACTGGATACCTGCTGCGGAAGGGCACCGGTCACATCAGGGAATTACGCGTACCTTGCCGCGCTTATTTACTCCATTTATGCGCGACATGGCGAATATGGCCTCTCCGGCACGACTTGAACGTGCGGCCTCCAGGTTCGTAATCTGGCGCTCTCGATCCACTGAGCTACGGAGAGAAATTGGTAGGCCCTGACGGTTCGAACCGCCGGCATCCTGCTTGTAAGGCAGGCGCTCTGCCAACTGAGCTAAGGGCCTGATGAAGTAATGCTTGACGCATCGGTATTGGTGCGGGCGGAGGGATTCGAACCCACTCATTTGCGAAATCAGCCCCCGGTTAAAAGCCGGGTACTCTGATCCGCTGAGTTACGCCCGCGTTGTTTCGAGTGCTGGTGCAAACGAAACAGGCTTCGAGAAAGTGGTGCGCCCGGCAGGGGTCGAACCTGCACGCCACTATGGGCACGAGTTTCTGAGACTCGCGCGTATCCCGGTTCCGCCACGGGCGCATGAATTGAACAAGGAAAAAATGGTTGCCGTGGTCCGGATCGAACGGACGACCTGGCGGTTATCGACCGCCTGCTCTCCCGCTGAGCTACACGGCATTGGGGAGTAGAGATTGGTGGTTCAGGATGGGATCGAACCACTCAGTTCGAAAATGAGCCCCGGTTATGAGCCGGGCGCTCTGCCACTGAGCTACTGACCCGGAAATGGTGGCGCCTCGTAGCGGGATCGAACCGCTGACAATCTGCTCGACAGGCAGGTGCTCTTCCACTGAGCTAACGAAGCATGGATGGGTGAAGGCCCGGGGCAAACGCGCATGAAATGCAAAACACTTGGGGGTGACCGGTGGGGCTTGAACCCACAACCACCGGGGTCACATCCCGGAGCTCTGCCAGTTGAGCTACGGCCACGCCCGAATGTTCTGCGTCATGTCTTTGCATGTGCGCCGAGCAAAAATATTTCACTCTCTGGTGTGCGGTACACGCCAAAGCCTCTGCCGGCTGCCACACCACATTGCGCTGTGCCGTGCCTATCGGCGTGGCGCAATCAAGCTGGTGTGGCGGGCCGCAACACTGCGGCCCACCGGGCGGATATCGATCACGGCAATCCAGGCTTTCAGCTCTTGGCCAGATTCGCGTCTCTGGCGTCGTAAAGCTCCGTGATGCGCTTGGCCGGCGATTGCGCGTCGCACGGCACGTCCGCGAGGCACTCGTTAGAGGATGCCTTGCGGGGGCAACCTGCCATCGAGTGAAATTCTTGAAAAAGTTGGTGCAGCGGGAAGGGCTTGAGCCTTCAACCCCCAGCGTTTCAAACTGGTGCTCTACGATTTGAGCTACCGCTGCATTGTTGGTGGCACGGCGGGAGAGATTCGAACTCCCATCAGCCGGTTTTGGAGACCGGTGCTCTGCCGGTTGAGCTTCCGCCGCGTTGAAATAGGGTGGCGCCGGCGGGGATTCAACCCGCGGCCTCCCGTGTGCAAAACGGGCGCTCTGGCAATTGCGCTACCGCCCCATGTTCAGTCAGTAAAAAATTGGCTCCGCGACGTGGGATCGAACCACGCTCGTTCCCGGTTAACAGCCGGGCGCGCTCACCTTGAGTGCTATCGCGGATTTGCTTCGATGCTGGGCGGTGCCGGTCAGCGAGCTTTGATATGGGAAGCGGCGGCCGGATTCGAACCGGCGATGGGCATTGAGCCACTCGCTTTGCAGGCGAGCGCGTTCATCCTCTCCGCAACACCGCTGTTGAAAATTGGTCTGGGCGGAAGGAATCGATGCCTTCTCATGACGGGTTCAAAACCCGTTGCCTTTCCAGTTGGCGACACCCCTTTTGATAACCATTCCACAGCGCACGCGTGCGACGACCTGCGTTGCCGCATGCGCTATGAAATGGTGCGGGTGGCAGGGTTTGAACCTGCAACGTTCTGAGTGGCACTCAGGCACTCTGCCAATTGAGTTACACCCGCACTGCAATCCAGATTGTTAATGAACGGGCCGGTAATTCCGGGACACAGTGCCCGGCCGGTTACAGCAAAAACATGCAACAGAAAAAGGTCAATCCAGATTTCAAAAACGGTGAATCAAGACTTGCTGCCAGCGCCAGAAAACAAAAAACCCCGGCAGACCAGTGGTCTGCCGGGGTTCTGGGCCGCTTGCGCGGCGTCCTGGTTGCGATGACTTACATCGCAAACTCCCGGTAGACAGGTGTGTCAATCTCATGGCGCGTTTCAAAAAACATTGGATTGCCCGGCTTGGCGGCAGAGCCGCACTGGCCACGCGTGGCGGCGGTGTGCCGGGCGAAGCTGCCCGCTACTGGCCAACTCTGGTTTGAGCCGCCCTGCGCCAGCCACGCGGACGCGGCGAGACCCGCGGTGACCGCGTCTCTGGCATCTATGCGTAGGGTGGATTTCACGGCGCGTTCCAATTCAATTCAATTAAAGGGGGTGGTACTTGTCCGTCGCGCGCCATCCGCAGGGATCAACTAATTGCCTATGCGAACAGCGGCTTTCGGAGGAGGCGAATACTAGGTTAGTTTTACTAACCTCGCAAGCATTTTGTTGCGCAACCTAATCAGTTGTTGTTTTTTCGCAATGCCGGCGAATCAAGAATCAATACAACGCGCGTACGCCATCCGGGTTGACCAGTTTGCCCCAGCGGCGGATGCGGTAGACCGGCCCGGCCTTGTCGATGTGCATGCCAAGCTGCTCGCGCGCCTGATCGATCACGGTGGCAATCTGCCCTTTATTGACACCGGTGGTCTCGGAGATTTGCACGATGGTGGCATCGTCACCGAGGGCATCGACTGCGGCC
>JANOYK010000907.1:0-6734 GCA_031428855.1 Burkholderiales bacterium
GCTGGGCTTTACCACGCCCGGTTTTGCGCCGGCCGGCATCACCGTGCCAGTGGCGTACGGCAATGGTGCCGTCTTGCACGAAACGGCAGATATTGTTCGCCTGCTCGGGCCCTTGGGGGTTGATGCACACGCGGCGATTCCGCCGTGTGCAGTGCAGGCCGATGCGGCGCTGGTCAACCCATTGCGCGCGCGCGTGATCGCCACACTTGGTGAGCGTCAGAGGGGGCCGCAGTTGCCGTCGGCATCGCCGTCGTCCTCACAGCCACAGCCACAGCCACAGCCACAGCGGCAGCCGCCGCAACAGCCGTCGCAGCCGCCATCGCAGCCGCAGCCCCATAGCGGGCCTCTACCCCGGCCCTGGATCGGCATTCAAATCAGTGCGCGGCGGGTCAAGCAGCGCTGGCCGGTGGCGCGATTTGCCGCGCTGATGCAGCAACTGCATGCCACCCAGGGCGCGGTTTTTTTGCTGTTCTGGTCACCCGGCGCAGCTGACGATGCGCGCCATCCCGGTGACGATGCGCGCGCGCGCGAATTGATCGATGAGCTGCCGGAGAATTTTCCGGTGTTCGCCTGCGCCAGCAGCGATCTTCCCAGCTTGATCGCCGGTCTGGCATTGACCGGCGCTGTGATAACACCCGATGGCGGCGCGATGCATCTTGCCGCCGCGCTCGGCAAACCAGTGGTGGCGCTGTTCGGCGATTCGCCGGTTACGCGCTGGCGGCCGTGGGGCGTGGCCCATGAAGTCGTGCAGGCTGCGTCGGGCGATGTGGCCGATGTGCCGGTTTCCGATGTGGTGGCGGCCTGGAACCGGCTTGCACCAAGGGTTTCGATGGCATAGCGGCTGAAACTGTTTCCCACCAACGGTTTCAGCGCTATGGCTGGCGCGGCACCGGCTCCGCCGCTTGCGGCGTGTACTCCGGGATCAAGCGCTTCAATGCCTGCTTGACAGCAGTTTCATCCGGGTGCGGCTGGGCGCGCAGCCAGGCCAGCACCGGCTCCAGCCAGTCTTGCGATGGGGTTTCACCAGGCCGTGCGACGCGCAGCTTTGGATGCGGCGTCGGCAGGGTGGCCTCGCCGTCCGTCAGCAGTTCTTCGTAGAGTTTTTCACCCGGGCGCAGGCCGGTAAATTCGATCCGTATCTCGTCGTCGGCCAGACCCGAGAGGCGGATCATTTCGCGCGCGAGATCGACAATCTTGACCGGCTCGCCCATGTCGAGCACCAGAATTTCGCCGCCATTGCCCATCAGGCCGGCCTGCAACACCAGTTGCGCCGCCTCGGGGATCGACATGAAGTAGCGCACGATGTCGGGGTGGGTCACCGTAATCGGCCCGCCGCGGGCGATCTGCTCGCGGAACGTGGGGATCACGCTGCCGGTGGAGCCAAGCACGTTGCCGAAGCGCACCATCACGAAGCGGGTATGCGTGGCTGCGTGTGCGGCGGAGGACGCATCGAGCGCCTGACACACCAATTCGGCGAGACGTTTGGAGGCGCCCATCACATTGGCCGGGTTGACGGCTTTGTCGGTCGAGATCAGCACAAATTTGCGCACCCCCGCCTCAATCGCGGCGCGGCCGGTGACATAGGTGCCGAGCGTGTTGTTGGTCAGCGCTTCCCAGGCATTGTCGTTTTCCATCATCGGCACATGCTTGTAGGCGGCGGCATGGAACACCACGGCGGGCCGATGCTGCAACATGACCGCGCCCATCCGTGCGCTGTCGCGCACATCGGCAATTACGCAGCAATACGATGGCGCAGCATCAGTGCGCGCCAGTTCCTGCTCGATGGTGTACAGCGGGAACTCGCCGTTGTCGAGCAGCACCAGCCGCGCCGGGGCAAAGCGCGCGATCTGGCGCACCAGCTCCGAGCCAATCGAGCCGCCCGCGCCGGTGATGAGCACGGTCTGGCCGGCCAAGAGGGCCGTCAGACCAGCGTTGTCGAGCACCACCGCATCGCGTCCCAGCAGGTCATCCAGATCGACCCGGCGCACCGCCGACATCTGCACCTTGCCGCTCATCAGGTCGGCCAGCGACGGCACTGTGAGCACTTTGAGCCCGGCCTGGTGGCAGGCCTCGACGATGTGACGGCGCTCGCGCGCTGTGGCGTCCGGGCGCGCGATGATGGCGTGGGTGGCATCGAGCGCCTGCGCCTGCGCGGCGATGGCGTCGAGGCTGCCGACCACGCGAATTTCCTGCAACACGCTGCCGGTCAATTTCGCGTCATCCGCGATCAGCCCGGTGACACGCCAATCGGGCGAGCGCGCCAATTCTTTGACCAGTGTGACTGCGGCATCGCCGGTGCCGATCACCAGCACCGGCGCGCCTTGCGAGAGGGTGGCACCGAACAGGCGGTGCTCTTTCCACGAGCGGTAGGCAAAGCGGCTGCCGCCCATGATGAGCACCAGCAACAGCGGTTCGAGCAGGAACACCGCGCGCGGCACGCCGCTATTGCGTTTGAGCATCAGCAGCAGAAACGGCCCGGCCACCGCGCCGGTGGCGACGGCAAACAGGATGCGCCGCAAATCGGGCAGCGAAGCGAAACGCCAGACGCCGCGGTACAGCCCGAACCAGTAGAACGCCACCGCCTGCACCGGCACGCACACCAGCAAGGCGGCGAGCAGGCCATCGACCCATTCGGCCGGGATGTCCAGATTCAGGCGCAGCCAGTAGGCCAGGCACCAAGCGACTATCGCTGCCGCAATGTCGTGGGCAAACGCCAGCAGCGAGCGCGGGTTAAAACTGGCGTGAGGGCCGAAGCGGGCAGGCATGGGGGTGGTGAATTAGAGCGGTTGCTGCGCCAGGTGGCGTTGCCAGCGTGCGTCAATCAGCAGCATCAACAGCAGGAACAGAAGCGCGATTGTCGCAAATATCAGCGCTTGCCCGGTCAGATCGACGTGTGGCAGCGCCAGCGCGCCAACGGCACAGACCAGCATCAGCGCGTATTCGCCCAGCGCTACGCGGGCGTGGCTTGCGCCCATGCGCACCACGCGCTGGTAATAATGGTCGCGGTGGGCTTGCGACACGCGCTCGCCGCGCCGCCAGCGCCGCAGCAGCGTGACGCTGGCATCGACGATGAAGGGGGCGAATACCAGCGCGGGAAACCACAGCGCCCACGCGCCCGCAAGCCAGCCTGACAGACCTATGGCTGCCGCGAGAAACCCCAGCGGCACCGAGCCGCCGTCGCCCATGAAAATCAAGCCGCGCCAGTTGAACAGCAGAAAGCCGAGCGCGCTGCCCGCGAGCGCGAGGCACAGCGCCGCCAAGGCCGGCTGCGCTGTGCCTGCCGCGATGGCAAACGCACCGAAGCCGATCAGCGCCATGCCGCCGGCGAGGCCGTTGGCACCGTCCATGAAATTATAGAAATTGGTCATTGCCACGATCGTCAGCAGCGCCAGCGGCAGCCACAGCCACATCGGCAAGCTGGCACCCGCGCCGCGCCCCTGTGCCAGCAGGATGCCAACGTACAGCAGCGCCATGCCGGCATGGGCTGCCAGACGCACCGTCACCGGCAACCCGCGTTTGTCGTCGATGAGCGAGACGGTGCATAGGGCGGCCGCGAGGAGGGTTTCGAGCCAGGGCCAGGCGCCGTCGTTGACCTGCACCAGCGCACCCGCAGCCATCACCGCGACGACCAGCGCTAGACCGCCGCTGCGCGGCACTGGCGCGCTGTGCAGCGAGCGCGCGCCGGGCAAGTCCATCGCCCATTGCCAGCCGCTCCTGACAATGCCGTAGACCAGCGCGGCCGATACGATGGCCGCCAACCCGCACGCCGCCAGCGTGAGCGTAGAAAAAGTGGCTGGCATGACGTTACGCGGCGTTATGCGCGCGCAAGGCGGGCGGCAACTGTGCGCGTATGGCGGCGATTTGCAGTGCCACCACCTGTGCTTCGTCGTACAGCGCCAGCGCGCGCGCGCGCCCGGCCTGCCCCATGCGCACGCGCAGCGGCGTATCGTGGATGAGGGTGATGAACGCCTGTGCCAATGCATCCGCATCGCGGGCGGGTACCAGCAAACCAGTCTCGCCGGCCACCACTTCTTCGCGCGAACCGCGAATGTCAGTGGCCACCACCGGCTTGGCCATCAGCATGGCTTCGATGATGGTGCGCGGCATGCCCTCGCGCCACGACGGCAAGGTGAAGATGTCAAATGCCGCAAGCAATTGCGGGATGTCGCTGCGCATGCCGGTGAGGATCAAATGTGGCCCGAGCGCATCTACTGCCGCAGCCAGTTGCGCATCAATACCGGCGGCGTGGTCGCTAGCCAGGCGCTCGCCCACCGCGACGAAATACACCGGAAACCCTTGCGCCACAACGGTTCTGGCGGCATCGAAAAATTCGCCATAGCCTTTTTCGGCGACCAGACGGCCGATCATGCCGATCGCGATGGCGTGTTCCGGGATGCCGAGCTCGGCGCGGATGCGGGCGCGTGTGTCAATCTGTGCGGGGTCAAACCGGCTGACCTCAACGCCGTTGCCAATCGCCAGCACATGGGCCGGCGCGGCGAATTTTTTTTCAATCGCGGTGCGTGCGTCTTCGGCGCTTTGGGTAAACAGCAAATCGGTAAAGCCGCCGCCGAGGCGTTCAAGCCAGGTAAACAGCGCTTTCGGTGCCGCGCGCATCTGGTCGTGAAAATAAAACCCGTGGGCGGTGTAGACCACGAACGGCACGCCTGCCACACGCGCGGCAATGCGCCCGAGCAGCGCCGCGATGGGCGTGTGGGCGTGCAGCACATCAAAGCGTTCGCGCCGGAACAGCGCGATCAGTTTGAATAGCGACACCAGGTGCCGGAACGGGTTGAGCCCGCGCGCAATCGCCAGCGTTTCAATTTGATAGCCGCGTGCGCGCAATGGCTTGACGAAAGGTCCATCAGAGCAGACTGCAGTGACCGCCCAGCCCTGCGTCTGCATGCCATCCACCAACGCCGTGAGAAAGTGCGCCAGCGTGAAGTCCACGGCGCAGAGTTGGCAGACTTTTAACGGTGTCTTGGATCGATTGACCAACCCTGATCGATCCTCTGAAACCATTGGTGGGAGCGGGCCTTGGCGCATGGTGTGAATCAGCCGCTAGGAATCAATCGAGGGGCAATCGGCGCAATCGGATTACCCATTTGTGCGGGAGCGCACCGCGTTTTTTCGTGGCTCCGCCCGGAGGGACGACGGTGAAGGCGGCGGGTGAGTCCGTATAATTATATGTTTAAGCGGCAGCCGCACCACTCCACTCGCTAACACTTGCACTATCAGGTGGCCGCACCACACCGCACTGAGCACACATGACCGCCAAAGTCGCACTGATTACGGGTATCACCGGGCAAGACGGATCCTATCTGGCCGAATTCCTCCTCGGCAAAGGGTATGTGGTGCATGGCATCAAACGCCGCGCCTCGCTCATCAATACGGACCGCATCGATCACCTGTATCAGGATCCGCATGTGAATGACCGCCGCTTCGTGCTGCACTACGGCGACATGACCGACTCGATGAGTCTGACCCATATCATCCAGAAGGTGCAGCCGGACGAAATCTACAATCTGGCGGCACAGAGCCATGTGGCGGTGTCGTTCGAGGAACCTGAGTACACCGCCAACTCGGACGGCATTGGCACGCTGCGCATGCTCGAGGCGATCCGGATTCTGGGGCTGGAAAAGAAAACCCGCTTCTATCAGGCATCCACTTCGGAACTGTACGGCAAAGTGCAGGAAGTGCCGCAGAGCGAGACCACGCCGTTTTACCCGCGCTCACCCTATGCAGCGGCCAAAATTTACGCCTACTGGATCACGGTAAATTACCGCGAAGCCTATGGCATGTTTGCCTGTAACGGCATTCTGTTCAACCATGAGTCGCCAGTGCGCGGCGAGACCTTCGTGACGCGCAAGATCACGCTGGCGCTGGCGCGCATCAAGCTTGGCCTGCAGGACACGCTCTATCTGGGCAATCTCAACGCCCTGCGCGACTGGGGCCATGCGCGCGATTTTGTTGAGGCGCAGTGGCTGATGCTGCAACAAGAGGTGCCTGATGATTTTGTGATTGCTACTGGCGTGCAGCACAGTGTGCGCGATTTTGTCAACGCAGCCGCGGCTGAACTGGAGATGAAGTTGTCGTGGCGCGGCAGCGGCGTTGATGAAAAGGCATTGGATGACGCTGGCCGGTGTGTGGTGGCGGTAGACCCGCGTTATTTCCGGCCTACCGAGGTGGAGACGCTGCTGGGCAATCCCGCCAAAGCAAAAGCGCTGCTGGGCTGGTCGCCCAAAGTGACCTTCAAAGAGTTGGTGGCCGAAATGGCGCGCGCCGATTTCAAACTTGCCGAACGCGACCAGTTGGTTGAAAAACACGGCTACCCCGTGTTCGAGCGGCACGAATGACATGGAGTTGACGGCGCGAATCTATGTGGCCGGGCATCGTGGCCTGGCCGGCTCTGCGATTGTGCGGCGGCTGCAAAGCACGGGGTATAAAAATATTCTGACGCGCAGCCATGCTGATCTCGATTTGATCGACCCCGCTGCGACGCGCCGTTTTTTCGAGAGCGAGCGGCCCGAGCATGTGTTCCTGGCCGCCGCGCGCGTGGGCGGCATCGTCGCCAACGATACCTATCCGGCCGAGTTCATTCGCGAAAATCTGGCGATCCAGACCAACGTGATTCATGAGGCCTGGCGCGCCGGCGTCAAGCGCCTGCTGTTTCTCGGGTCGTCCTGTATTTACCCGCGCGAGTGCCCGCAGCCGATCAAAGAAGACTATTTTTTGAC
>JANOYK010000908.1:0-3490 GCA_031428855.1 Burkholderiales bacterium
GTCCACCGACACCATCGAGCGGCACATCACGGTGTCGAGGTTCTGTTCACGGTGCGCATCACGCAGCAGCGTCATGTACCGGTTGAACTGGCCCTTGGAAATCAGCATCGAGCCGAAGCGCTGGATCGGCATGTTGGCCAGGGTGTAGAGCTGGTTGAACTCGATGCCGAAGGTGTCGCCCAAGATGCGCTTGTAGTCGGCTTCAAGCGCGGCCTGGCCCGGCGGCAGGTTCGGGCCTTGCGGGTTGTAGACGAGGTTAAGCTTGAGATCTGAATCGGGCTTGCCGTAGCCCAACGCATTGAGCGCGCGAATGCCTGCAATCGACTTTTCGTAGACGCCCTTGCCGCGTTGGCGATCCACCAGCTCCTCGGTGTAACACGGCAGCGAGGCGACCACCTCGACCTGATTGTCCGCGAGAAATTGCGCGAGGTCTTCCTGTCCCGGCTCCGCCAAAATCGTCAGGTTGCAACGGTCGATCACATGCACGCCAATCGAGCGCGCCTTGACCACCACGTCGCGGAAATAGGGGCTTAACTCGGGCGCGCCACCGGTAAGATCGAGCGTATCGGCGTCGTGCGCGGCGAGGTAGCCCAGCACCAGGTCAATCGTCGGCGCGTCCATCATCTCGGTGCGGTTGGGGCCGGCATTGACGTGGCAATGCACGCAAGATTGATTGCACTTGTAGCCCAGGTTGACTTGCAGCGTCTCGACGCGGCGGCGCGCAATCTTGGGGAAGGTGGTTTTTTCGAGCAGCGCAAGGGTCGCGTGCATGACTGGTTCTCCGGCTTTTGTTGGGGCACATTATGCGGCATTGGATTGCCGGGCTGGGCCTGAAAGCTATACGCAGTTTCCGCTCTACCGGATGCAAGTCTGCATTCACGGATGCAAGTCTGCATTGGCGCGATCTCAGCGCACCGGCGCAGTCGCTGCGCGCCGCACCACCAGCATCAACCCCGCCACGATCACCGCAAACCCGGCCAACTGCATCAACGCAATCGTCTCGCCCAAAAACAGCCAGCCCCACAACAAGCTGAAGGCCGGGATCAGATACGTCACCGACAGCGACACGGTGGGGCCGGTGCGTTTCATCAGTGAATAAAACAAGCCGTTGGCGAGCGCGGTACACACCAGCGCCAGCGCCGCCAGCGCCCATAACACCTTGGGCGTCCACGCGCCGGCCTCTGCCCCCGCCAGCGCAGCCGGCACCGCAAACGGAATCGACAACAGCCCGGCAAAAAAACTCTGCGCAAACGCCAGCTCCAGCGCCGGGCGCTGCGCCAGCTTGCGCGACGCATAGATGTTGGAGCAGGCATAGCTGCACGCCGCTGCCAGCGTGCCGGCCAACGACAGCACCACCGGCCAGCTAAACGGCTGCGGCGTAAAGCCCACCACCAGCGCCACCCCGGCCATGCCGAGCAGCATGCCGAGCGCACGCCCGCGCCCCATCGGCTCGCCAAAAAACAAAAACAGCAGCACCGCCGAAAACATTGAAGCCGTCGTATTCAACATCGCCAGCGTGCCGGCATTGAGATGCAGCGCCGCCGAGCCGATCAAATATTGCGCGAGGAACGACGACAGAAACGCCATCACCAGATAATCGCGCACCAATTTCTTCTCGCCCCACGGCAAGCCCGCCACCCGCAATGCCGCATACATCGCCAGCGCCGAGATCAGCATGCGCCCGCCCACCATGCCCCACGGCCCCACGGCGGGCACGATGATGCGGATGAAAATGTAGGAAGCACCCCAGAGGGCACCGAGGGCAAATAGTGTGGCGAAGTCGCGCGGGGTCACTTGGGCAATGTAGCAGAGCAGAGTATTCGAATGTGCCCCATCTGTGACTCAAAGAAATTGGCCGCCACGCGACAGGTGTATTACAATTGCCTCATCTGCGTAATACTCTATGGAGCCGCCATGACCCTCACCGTCCGCCTCCCCTTCAAAGTCGAACAGGAATTGGCGCGCTACTGCGTCGAGCGCAAGGTCACCAAAAGTGCTGCCGTCAAGCAGGCGCTTGATGGCCTGTTGCAGAACGATGCCGTTCGCACCAAACCGAGCCCATATGAGCTTGGCATCGACTTGTTCGGCACACCGCCGCGCAACCAGGCCGAGGCCGAAGATGTCGCACTCCACAGCAAGCGGCTGCTGCGCCAGCATGTCAGGAAACTGAACAAGTGACCGTCACTCTGGTCGATACCGGATTTCTGGTCGCAACGTTTCGTCACCGGGATCGCCTGAATCTTGTTGCACAAGCATATCTTGCGGAGCATCCGCACCAACTCATTACGGTTGCACCGGCCATTGTCGAGGCCTGTTTTTTTCTGGACGCGCAGCAAAAGCGCAAGCTGCTTGAATGGGTGCAGCGCGGCGGCATAAAGGTTGCCGAGTGGCCGGTTTCAGCCTACGCGCAGGTTGATACGATCATCGCAAAATATGCTGATCGAAAAATCGACATTGTGGATGCCACACTGATCTGGCTTGCGATAAATACCGGTACCCAAAGCATCCTCACAGTCGACGAAAAGGATTTTTCGGTGTACCGGCTCGGCGCGGGCAAACACTTCAACCTGATCGAATGGCGCCGCTGATCCTCCATGACGCCGCAACAATTCATCCAAAAGTGGCAGCACAACACGCTCACTGAACGGGCCGGCGCGCAAGCGCACTTTCTCGACCTGTGCGAACTGCTCGGTGTCGATAAACCGGACCACCCGGACACCTACTGCTTCGAGCGCGGCGCGAAAAAAACCGGTGCCGGGCGCGGCTGGGCCGACGTCTGGAAGCGCAATCACTTCGCGTGGGAATACAAAGCGCCCGGCGTCAAGTTGGAGCCTGCACTCAAGCAATTGATGATGTACGCGCTCGCGCTCGATAACCCGCCGCTGCTGGTGGTGAGCGACCGCCTCATCGTCCAGATACACACCCACTTCACCGGCCACCCGTCCGAAGTCCACACGATCCTGATTGCGGACATGGATCAACCGGCCAATCTGCAAAAACTCAAGTGGCTATTCACTGACCCGGAGCAATTCAAACCGCAACTCACGCGCAGCGCCATCACGATCCAGGCCGCGCGCCTGTTTGGCGACCTTGCATGGAGCATGCAGCAGCGCGGCCACGACGCACGCGCGGTGGCGCACTTTCTCAACAAGATTTTGTTTTGCCTGTTCGCCGAAAACATCAAAAGCCCGCACGGCGAGCCGCTGCTGCCGGAGCGCCTGTTTTCCAAAGTGCTGGCCAACGGGCAAAAAGACATCCCGCGCTTCGAGAAGCAACTCAAGAATTTGTTCGCCGCCATGAGCCAGCCGCAAGGCGAATTTGGCCTGCACCTGATCGAATGGTTCAACGGCGGCCTGTTTGACGACGCCACCACGCTGCCACTAAAGCGCGAAGACATCAACCAAGTGCTCGGCATCACCACGCTCGACTGGAGCGCGATCGACCCGTCGATCTTCGGCACCCTGTTTGAGCGCGGCCTCAACCCGAAAAA
>JANOYK010000909.1:0-5129 GCA_031428855.1 Burkholderiales bacterium
GATAAAGGCAGAATAGGCGAATCGCCAACAGCCGCTCCCACCAAGGATCGCAGGCCGGCTACTGCCTGCGATCCGCTCCCAGAGCCACTCTTGGCGCACCGCACCAAGTAAAAAAGCAGGAAACAATCGGGGACACTGGAAAATCAAACCAGCGCGCCAGTCCCCCGGCGCCGCCCGCATCAAACCGGGTGATCCGGCTTGCCACCAGCCAGCACCGCGCGGCAGTTGCCAAATATCACTTTGAGTTCGTCCAGCACACCAAAGCGTGAGCCGCCCGCGAAGTGCGGTGTCATGATGACGTTGGGCAGCTGATACAGCTTGTCGCCAGCCAGGCGCGGCTCTTCCCAGTGCACATCCAGCCCGGCGCCGGCGATGAGACCGGTGCTCACTGCCGTGTAGAGATCATCTTCATTGACCAGCTTGCCACGGCTGGTGTTGATGAAAAATGCACTGCGCTTCATCGCCTTGAACATGTCGAGATTTATCATGCCGCGATTGGCCGGCAGGTTGGCGGCGTTGACCGAGACGTAATCGGATTGCGCCAGCAAGTCTGCGCGCTCGGCAAACGCCGCGCCATACTCCTGCTCCTTGGCGGCGGACAGACGGTTGCGGTTGCAGTAAATCACTTTCATGCCAAAGCCGCGCGCGATGCTCGCCATGATCGAGCCGACTTCGCCCAGACCGATGATGCCAAGCGTCTTGCCATACAGGCCTGACAGCGGCGTATAGCCGGTCCAGTTGTAGGCCACCGCATCGACCGGCTTGACCAGCGTCTTGTCCCACTGGCCTGCGCGGATCTGCGCATCGGCCCGCACCAGCTGTTTGGCCAGCGCCAGCATCATCATGATGGCGTGCTCGGCGGTGTAGATCAGCGTGAGGCGCGGAACGCACGAGACGTGAATCTTGCGCACCTTGGCCGCGCCCAAGTCGATGCCGTCGGAGCGCTCGCCCATACGCTGGATCAATTTGAGATTGGGGCAGGCATCCATCAGCGCGGCATCGACGGTGCCACGGCGGAAGATGATGACGGACGGATTGGCGTCGCGAATTTGCTGCGCAGTGGCGGCGAGGCTTGGCACGGTGACGCCATCGGCCGGGTGCAGGCCGTGCGCGGTATCGAACACCGCTTGCAGGTCGGACGGCTCGGGGGCGAAGAAGGCACGGGCCCAATCATCACTGACCTCGGGCGGACGTGACAGCGCGTAACGCGCGAGGCGGATGACGTGATCGTCGTCGAGAAATGCAATGGCGTGGCGCGACATGCGGGTCGAAGCCTTTTAAGAAGTGGATGCGAAAAGATACCGGAATTGAGGCGAAACAGAGAGGGAAATGCAGTGCGGCGGGGGGTTGATATTACTATCTCTGTTTCGGCACAAATCGCCGCGCGAAGCGGCACCCACATCAGCATCACAAGGAGACCAGCAGTGCGATTCAAAGACAGAGTGGCGTTCATTTCAGGGGCCGGCGCATCCGCACCGGGATGGAGCAACGGCAAGGCGGTATCGGCGTTGCTGGCGCGCGAGGGGGCGAAAATTTTCGCGCTCGACAGCTCGCCCGCATTTCTTGAAGAAACGATTGAGGCGATCAGGGCCGAGGGTGGCGAGTGCGTGGCGCATACCGCCGATGTCACCAAAGAGGCCGAGGTCAAGGCCGCAGTGGAGTTGTGCATGGCCACATTCGGGCGCATCGATATTTTGTTCAACAACGTCGGCCTGCAAGCCATCGGCGGGCCGGAAGAGATTGAAGAAGACGTGTGGGACCGGCTGATGAATGCCAACGTCAAATCGATGTACCTCACCTGCCGCCATGTGCTGCCGGTGATGGTGAAACAAAAGCGCGGCGTCATCATCAACAACTCGTCGATGGCGGCGATCAGCTTTCTGTATCCGAGCATCGCCTACTCCAGTTCCAAAGGCGCGGTCGATGCCTTCACACGCAACGTCGCGGTGCAGTACGCCGCCAAGGGTATCCGGGTGGTGGCGGTGCGCCCCGGCCTGATGGCGACGCCGCGCATCACCAACCGCATGAAAGCGAAATTTGGCGATGGCTATGCGGAAGCCCTCGACGCGCGCAACAAGATCGTGCCGATGGGCGCGATGGGGGACGCCTGGGACGTCGCCAATGCGGTCGCGTTCCTGGCCAGCGATGATGCAAAATACATCACCGCTACCGAGCTGGTGGTGGATGGCGGTTTGAGTGCCAGCGCCCTCGGCCATCCTTGGGATGACACCGGGAAAAACCTCTGATGCCGGGTGATCGTTAGCCCGAAAGCGTTGGCAGGAGCGAGTTTCAGAGTCATTGCACTTATTGAATTTATCCAAAGGAGTCACCATGCCCCGCCACATCAAAGCCGTCATCGCGTCTGTTCTCGCAGTGCTCGCCAGCGCCGCGCAGGCGCAATACCCCGACAAGCCGATCCGCATCATGGTGCCATTCGTGGCCGGTGGCGTGTCGGACAACGTCGCGCGCCAGGTGTCACTCAAGATCACCGAGCAAACCGGCAAGACCTTCATTGTTGAAAATCGCGGCGGCGCGGGCGGGCGCATCGGCTACGAGGCTGGGGCCAAAGCCGCAGCCGACGGCTACAACATCACCGCCACCGATGCCACCTACACCATGCTGCCTGGCATCTTCGGCGCCAAACTCAACTTTGAACACAGCGACCTCACGCCGGTGTTGTTGATCGCGCAAATGCCCTTCGTGATCGTGACCCGGGCCGGCGGCACCATCAAATCCTTGCCCGATCTGATCGCCCAGGCCAAGGCCAATCCACAAAAAATCAATTACGGCAGTTCCGGCAACGGCGGCGTCAACCATCTGGTGACCGAGCTGTTTTCGCGCAGCGCGGCGGTATCGATGCAGCAGATTCCCTACAAAGGCATGGGCGACGCGGTGGTCGGTTTGCTCGGCAGCCAGGTCGATGTGCTGGTCACAGCCATGCCCACCGGCCTGCCGCATGTCAAGAGCGGCAAGATGACGGCGCTGGCGGTGTCGTCGGCGAAACGGGCCGCAGCAGCGCCCGACATCCCCACCGTGTCCGAACAAGGCGTGGCGTTTGTGTCGAACAATTGGGTCGGCTTCACCATGCCCAAAGGCGCACCGCGCGAGGCTTATGAGTGGCTCTCAAAGGCCGTCGCCGCCGCCATGGCGACACCTGACTTGCAGGCGCGCATCGCTGCGATGGGTGCCGAGCCCAACCTGCTGGTCGGCGAGGAATACGGCAAGATGATCCGCAGCGAGACCGCGCGCTGGAGCGAGGTCGTCAAGGCTGCGGGGATCAAGGTCGAGTAACCCGGTGCCGGTGCTGCGGCCATCTATTGCGCAGCCGCCGGTTCCGCAGCCACCTGCATCCAGTCAGCAGTACCGTAGCCATCCACAACGCGCGCGCATCATTGCGCGCCATCACTGAAGGTTTCGCATGCGCACCAGCAGCAGGTCTGACACCGGCCACGCCGTCGCCGCACAACTTGCGCGTCTGGTTACCGCCACCGCCACCAAAGACCTCCCCGCGCTTGCATGTGAGCGCGCCAAGATGAGCATCGCCAGCACCGTCGCCAGCGCGGCGATGGGCATCAGCATTCCGTCTGCGGCGGCGCTGCGAGCGATTGAGCAGGACAACGGCGGCGCAGCCCACGCCACCATCTGGTTTGACGGCGGCAAGCTGCCGGTGGCAAGTGCGGCGCGCGTCAATGCCGTCGCCAGCGATGCAGCGGCGTCGGACGACAGTGACATGCGCAGCATCGCGCACATCGGCACCATTGCGTCGGCCTGCGCGATCGCCATGGCCGAGAAACGGGGCCGCAGCGGCAGCGATGTGCTCGGGGCCATGGTGCTCGGCTACGAGGTTGCCGGCCGGATTGATGAAGCGTTGACGCCGGGGCGCATGCAGCGCGGCTTTCATGGTTCGGTCTCTACAGTGTTTAGCGCCGCCGTCGCATCCGGCGTCCTGCTCAAGCTCTCCGAGCGGCAGATGACGCATGCGATTGCACTCGCAGCCACCTCCATCGGCGGCCTCGCCATCGCCGCTGACACCAGTTGCGCGCGCGAGTATCACGCCAGCCTGTCGGCCATGCTTGGCACCCAGGCGGCGCTGGCAGCGGCACGCGGGTTTGAGTCAGAAGTTACATCCCTCGAAGCACCGCGCGGATTCTTTGCGGCGCTTGGGGGTCAGGCGATTGAGGAGGTCACCGCAGGCTGGGGCGACTCTTGGGACATCGTGACCGACATGGCGATCAAGCTGATGCCGGGCGGCCATCCGTTCCACGCCATTGCCGAAGCCGCCGCTACCGCAGCCATCGAAGGCAATGTCGATCCACGCGAAGTCGAGCACATCACCATCTCGGCGGCGCAGATGCGCGACTGGGGGGCCACATCGCACCCGCGCGACTTGATCGGCGCGGCCCACAGCGTGGTTTATTTCGTCGCTGCCTCGGTGGCGGACCGGCGCTTTGGCTGGGACCACATGACCGCAGCCAAGATGACCGATCCCCTCATCACGTCGTTGCAGGACAAAGTGGTGTTCGATCAACACCCTGCGCCTTTGCCCGACCGCTTCACGCACCGCCATGGCGGCACCGTCACCATCACGTTGCGTTCCGGTGCCAGCTTCAGCCACACCTGCAAGGCTGCGCGCGGCGCGGGCGTGCGCGGCATCGACTGGCGCGATGTGGACGGCAAGTACCGCCTGCTGGTGCCGCTGTCAGGCCTCTGCGCTGCCGCCATCGATGCCAGCCTCGACATGATTCACGGATTCGAATCTGTCACCGCCGTGGGCAACTTTACGGGTCTGCTGCAAGTGCCGCGGCAGCACTAATCGCGCTGCATGAATGCGCCGGTAAGGGACCAGGCCGCCGTGTCAGATTGACGCAATCCGGCACGTTTTTCGACCCGGCATTCGTCGG
This sequence comes from Burkholderiales bacterium, assembly GCA_031428855.1. Classification (GTDB taxonomy): domain Bacteria; phylum Pseudomonadota; class Gammaproteobacteria; order Burkholderiales; family JAEUOS01; genus CANJDH01. The sequence goes on from JANOYK010000909.1 coordinate 4,902, forward strand.
TGGACTCGACAGTGCCCGCTTCGTTGATGACTTCCAGTTTGACGGTGAAGCCCCACAGCGCCGCCAGGTAATGCATGACTTCCTTGTAGTTCGGCGCGAGCGGCCGCCGCGCCTGGCGGAAATGACGCAGCGTCAGCGAGCGGTCGCCCGAGACATCCACACTGGCCACCTGCAGATCAGGCTCGCGCTCCGCGAGCGCATATTGGCGCGCCAGCACGTCGCGCACCC
>JANOYK010000910.1:0-2581 GCA_031428855.1 Burkholderiales bacterium
TACCCTGTTCGACCTCAAGCTCACGCGCGAGCTGCTCGACGGTATCAAGGGCGCGCTGCCGGCCGCCGCGCAAATAGGCACTCTGGTCAACACCCATGCGAATGGCGACCACACCTTCGGCAATCAGTTGGTGACTGGCGCGCGCATCATCGCCAGCCGCGGCTGCGCGGAAGAAATGGCGCTGCGCCCGCCCGAAGAGTTTCGCCACATGATGGCCAACTGGCGCGCCATGGGCGATGCTGGCGCGTTCCTGCACGAGATGATGGGTTCGCGCTTTGACTTTGAGGGCATCGTCTACACGCCGCCGACCGAAACATTTGATCGCGATCTCACCCTGCATGTCGGCGCGAAGGAAGTGCGCCTGGTCAACGTCGGCCCGGCGCATACCCGTGGCGATGTGCTCGCTTACGTTCCCGCCGATCGCACCGTGTTCACCGGTGACATTCTCTTTGTTGGTGGCCATCCCGCCGTGTGGGCCGGGCCGGTGTCAAACTGGATCAAGGCTTGCGACCTGATGCTGTCGTGGGATGTCGAGACGGTGGTGCCCGGCCACGGTCCGATCACCGACAAGAGCGGCGTGCGCGCGCTCCGGCATTACCTTGCGTATTTGAGTGTCGAGACGCGCCAGCGCTTCGATGCCGGCATGACCGATGAGCAAGCCGCGCGCGACATCAACTTCGAGGCCTTTCGCGACTGGACTGATGGCGAGCGCATCTTCATCAATGTCAACGCGCTGTATCGAGAATTTACCCATGACACGGCGCGCCCCGACGTGCCGCGCATCTTCGGCCTGATGGGGCGTTACCACAAGGAACTGGTGGCCGGGGGCATGCATTGTCCACATTGCGCGGCTGCGCATTGACGGCAAAGGCTTCAAGATGAAACTGCTCACCTTCGACTTACCCACCGGCGCACGCCATATCGGCGCGCTGCAAGACGGCGGCACGCATATCGCGGACTTCACCGCATCGTCCGGCGCGCCGCATTTTCGCGACATGCTGGCCTTGATTGACGGCGGCGATGCGGCGCTGGCCGAAGCGCGCCAACTGGTCACGCAAGCGCGCGTTGTGCAAGCGCTTGCCAAAGTGCGCCTCGCGGCACCCCTGCCCGAGCCGCGCCAGATGCGCGACTTTCTCTGTTTTGAAAAACATCTGCGCCAGGCGCGCACCCAGCGCCATTTGTTCGGCATCAGCGGTTACCCCACCGACCCGGCCAAGGTTGATGTGCCGCGCATCTGGTACGAAGAGCCGGTCTATTACAAGTGCAACCGCTTCGCCGTGGTGGGCGCCGGTCATGACGTGGTCTGCCCCTCGTATTGCAGGATGTTTGACTACGAGCTGGAGTTCGGCATCGTGTTGGGCAAGCGCGGCAAGAACATTGCCAGGGAGGATGCGCGCTCCCACATCTTCGGCTACACCATCTTCAACGACTTCTCGGCGCGCGACCAGCAGATGCGCGAAATGCAGGGCCAGTTGGGGCCAACCAAAGGCAAGGACTTCGACACCGGCAATGTGCTGGGGCCCTGGCTGGTGACCGCCGATGACATTCCCGATCCCTACGCGCTCACGATGACGGCGCGCGTCAATGGCGTCGAGTGGTCACGCGGCTTGAGTGGTGAGATGCACCACAAGTTCGAGGACATCCTGGTCCATGTGTCGCGCGACGAAACCGTCTACCCAGGCGAGTTTTTCGGCTCCGGCACCGTCGGCTCCGGCTGTGGATTGGAGCAGGGCAGGTTTCTTTCCATTGGCGATACCGTCGAGCTAGAAGTCACCGGCCTGGGCCGGCTCGTCAATCGCGTCGTGGCCAGTACCACCGCAGTTGCCCCTTAACTTTCTGGAGAACCATCCATGATCCGTAGAGCCGCTCTGGGAGCCATTGTTGGCGCCATATTGACTTTATCGGCAAGCGGCGCCAGCCTCGCACAAGAGACTTTTCCCAACCGCCCGGTGCAACTCATCATGCCTTTCGGCCCGGGTGGCAGCGACGCCATGTTCCGCGCCTTCGCCGCCTCGATGAGCAACGTGATGAAGCAGCAGTTCGTGGTGATCAACCGCGAAGGCGCGTCGGGGCGCATCGGCACGGCGCAGGTGGCGGTGGCGCGGCCCGACGGCTACACGCTCCTCGTCGGCCCGACCACGCCGATCACCAACCTGCCTTACACGATGAAGGATCTGCCCTACCAGTTCGATTCCTTCGAGACCGTGTGCCAGGTATTCGTCAATCCTTTCACGATCACGGTGCGCAATGATTCGCCCTACAAATCGCTCAAGGACATTCTCGATGCCGCACGCGCCAATCCGGGCAAGCTCAACTATGGTCACGCCGGCGTCTTCACCGGGCCGCATATCAATGTCGAGACGCTCTCGAAGCAAGCGAACGTGAAGATGCAGGACCTGCCGTTTCGTGGCGATGCGGCGATGCTGCTGCGCCTGTTGGGCGGCGACCTTGATTTTTCGGTCAACTCTACCGGTGCCATTTCCACGCGCCCGGACGTGCGACCCATCGCCGTGTTTTGGGATCGCCGCCACCCGGCGCTACCGAATGTGCCGACTGTGACTGAACTGGGCTACCCGAGTTC
>JANOYK010000911.1:0-3223 GCA_031428855.1 Burkholderiales bacterium
TGGTTGGGAATGCCGGTGCGCAAGGAATCGGCGCCGATGTTGACGATGCGCCCGTAGTTTTGCGCCACCATGTGCGGCAACACCTTGTGGCAGCACCACAGCGCCGTCCACAGATTGCGGTCAATCGTTTCCGTGAACGAGGCGGCATCGTGTTCGAGGAACGGCTTGATGATGCCGCCACCGGCGTTGTTGACGAGGATATCGATGCGGCCCCACACAGCCATGGTCTCGGCCACCATGCGCTTGACGTTGTGTTCCACCGCGAGCGAGCCGGTGAAGCTCATCGCCGCTGCGCCGGTCTCGGCGGTAATCTCGCTGGCCGACTCCGCCACCTTGGGATCGACGTCGGACACCATCACGCGCGCACCACCGGCTGCGAGGCGCTGCGCTATCGCTCGCCCCAGCCCACCAGTGCCTTTGCCCGCGCCGGTGACGATGGCGACCTGCCCTGCATAGATGGTTGACTCAGCCACTGTGGTCGCCTTAAAGAATGATGCTTACTTTGCCTTGCGGGCGCAGCGTATCGACATCGAGCACTGCACGCTTGCTGCGAATCCGGAAACCGCCATCCGTCTGCGCCACCAGCCGGTAAATGCTGTGGCCGGGGTAGATGTCGTTGACGCCGTTCTTCGAGCGGTACACCACGAAGTTACAGGTGGCGTTGATGTAGTTGTCTTCACCATCACCGGCTTGCTTGACGCGCACATTGGTAATCAGATGGCGCGTGCGCGAATGCGGAAACTCGGCGTGTGCGGCTTTTTTCCCGAGGCGTTTGGCGCGCTCGCCGAGACGATGCCGGTCGTCATAAACCAGAAACAAGTGTTTACCGGGATCGCCATCGGGCAGGTCCGTGGGCGGGATCAGATACTCGCCATCATCGGTGAACAGATTAGCCCAGGCATCGAGTTGCCAAGTATCGAGCAACTCTGATTCGTGAAACAGGAAGTCCTCGACCTCGGCACGTGTCACCGTGCGTGAGACGGCCGCTTCGCCAAGATCCGCTCTGGGAGCCGCTGAGCGGCTAGCGGCAGTTGCCGCAGTTGCGGTGGTTGCGGTAGTTGCGTGGTGCATGCTCACACCTCCGCCCCGGCAAGCAAATCGCGCCAGCGCCGCCAGAACGTGCGCATCTGCAATTCGTCCTGTTTGGCCGGGCTAGGCCCGTCTTCGGTCAGCATGCCGCGCGACAAATCGTTCCACTCGACCCCAGCATGCGCCTGATAACCCTTCTGACACAACTCCAGCATTTCCTGATCGTCCGGTGTGGCGAAGCCGCCCGGGCCGAGAAATTCAAGATAGTTGCGGATGCGCAAATCGCGCAGGCGCTGGCTCTCTCGGCGTGGTGCGAGTGCCCACGCGGTGACTTCAAAATAATCCGGCGCACTCGGATAAAACGTGCGCACCGTCAGCGCGCCAACATCGTTGACCACGAGGTTGGGGAAGATCAGCAGGTTGCGGTCGCCGTGGCAAATGAAGTCGGCACGCTCCTGGCCGAGCCGCCCCACCATGCTGGCAAACACGGCGTCGAGTTCCTGTTTGATGTCGTCCCCCCACGAGGGCATGGCGCGCGCGCACGGGCGGCCCCACGGCGTGCCCCAGATCGATTCGGACACGCTGTGGCCACGTTGCAGGTTGCGCACCCGGCCAAAGCCCTTGGCCGCGTATTGATTAAGCACCACCCCTTCACGCGCCTTGATGTAGTCCATGTAGGTCGCGTGCGTGGTGTCGGCGTGGTAGCCGTCGGCGCTGTTCTCCTGCAACAGTTTCCAGTTGGCGCGGGCGCAGTAGGTTTGGGTGCCGCCCAAAATCTCCATGCCTTCGCCACTCGCGCCATGCTCAGAGGCCATGCGCAGGTAATCACCGGCATCGGCCAGATAGTCCGCCAGCGAAATCACGTCGGCGGCGAAGCTGACAAAAATGAACCCGCAGAATTCGTCAAAGTGCGGCACCTCGCGCAGGTTCAGTTCACCCGCCGCGTTGCAGGCCGGTGCATAGGACTCGGGGATCGGCTGATGCACCAGCTTGCCGTCGTCCGCATAAGTCCAGCCGTGATACGGGCAGGAAAAATTGCGCGCCCGGCCTTGATGCTCGCGGCACACCATCGCGCCGCGATGGGTGCAACTGTTGAAGAACACATGCAATTTGCCGGCGCGGTCACGGTTGATGATGAGCGGCCGCCCCGCCACCGGACGCGAGACAAACTGCCCCGGCTCCATCACCTCCGACACATGCGCCGCGTAGAGCCAGCAGCGGCTAAAAATGCGTTCGCGCTCCAGCTCAAAAATCGGCTGATCGACAAAGGCGCGGCGGTGGATGCGGAATATCCCCTGCTGCTTGTCGTCGCGCACCGCCCAACTGATGGGATCGAACCCGGCTTGCTGATTCATTGCAAACACCTCATAATCGGTCTGGTCAAAATTGGCCCTACCAATCTGGTAGGGCCAATTTGACAACACCGATTGTAGGAAGCCTGCTCCTCTATGTCAATCGCCACCCGGTCAATCGCCACCCCGGCGCGCGCCGCCGTCATCCATCCGGCTCCGGCTCAGCCCGGCAGGGCGTTAATCGGCCGCGTCATCGAATATGCGCGCACCCACGGCCTGCAGGCGGGTGAACGCTTCCCGGCCGAGCGCAACCTGGCGCAAACCCTTGGTGTGAGCCGCAATGCGCTGCGTGAGGCGCTGGCCACGCTGGAGTCGCTGCGCGTGGTCGAACCGCGCCCCAACTCGGGCGTGTATCTGCGCGCGCTCTCTTCCGAGAGCAGCTTCGAGGCCACCGTGCTGCTGGCCGGGCTGGGCACCGCGCCCGATGCCGCCGAGGTGCGCGAAACCATCGAGGTGCGCGCGGCGCTCGAACGCCAGGCCATCACGCTCGCCTGCGCGCGCCGCACGCCGGATGATCTGGCCCGCCTGGCACGCATCAGCGCCGACACTGCCGCCGTGATCGCCGCGAAAGGCAACATCGCCGATTGCGATCAGGCATTTCACCTCGCGCTCGCCAACGCCAGCCACAACAGTGTGCTGGTGCGCATGCTCAATGCGTTCTATTGTCTGACGCTGGAGCGCCGCCGCGTGTTCTTTGCCAACCCCAAACGCGCGCAGGCTTCCTGCATACAGCACGATCAATTGATCGCCGCGATTGACCAACGCAAGCTGCCGCGCGCAATCAAACTGATCGATGCCCATCTGGGCAATGCGCAGGTGTACTGGAAAGAAACCCTCGCGCC
>JANOYK010000912.1:0-2426 GCA_031428855.1 Burkholderiales bacterium
GGGCGATTCGATTGCGATTGAAGGTGCGTGCATGACGGTGATTGCCAAAACGGCGGCCACGTTCGATGTCGAAGTCTCGCGCGAAAGTTTGCGTTTGACGGCGGGTCTTGGTGAGCCGGGCGATGTCAATCTAGAAAAAGCCCTGCGGCCGATGGACCGGCTTGGCGGCCACATGGTGTCGGGCCACGTCGATGGTTTGGGTGAAGTGGTCAAGTTTGCGCCGGTGGGGGAATCGCACGAACTGGTGATTCGCGCACCGGTGTCGCTGGCCAAATTTCTCGCGTATAAAGGCTCGATCACCGTCAATGGCGTCAGCCTCACGGTGAATCGCGTCGACGATGTGCCGGCTCGCGCGGATGCAGGAATGAGTGCGGGAACCGGTGTAGTAACCAACCCAATAACAAGCGCAGGAGCCGAGATCAGCATCAACTTGATCCCGCATACCATCGCGATGACAACGCTGCGGCATCTCAAACCAGGTCAACCGGTCAATCTCGAAATTGATTTGATCGCGCGTTACGTCGAGCGGATGCTGACGGCGAAGTGAGCAGCACTTCGACTGCGCCGAATCCGCCTGCAGCCCCTGCGGCGGCTGCGGTAGCGCCCCCCTCAGCTATGGCCATCAAATGGTCCCTGCCCGCTGCCATTGTCATCATGGTGATCTGGGGAGCCAATTTCGCGGTGACCAAGATCATTTTGGGCCACATGGGGGTGGCGGTTTTTTTGTTCATCCGCTTCGCCGGCTTGCCGCTGGTGGCGTTCGCGCTGCTCGCCTGGACCTTTCGCGGGCGCTGGCGCGAGGCTGTGCCAACCCGCGCCGACCTGCCGCGCTTTGCCCTGTGCGGGCTGATCGGCCACACCCTGCACGTGGGCGTGGTCCATTGGGGCATGAATCTCTCGACCGCGTTTTCCAGCGCGCTGGTGCTGACCAGCGGCCCGCTGTTCACCTTGCTGATTCTGGCCGGGCTGGGCGCAGAAAAACTGCACCGGCAGCAAGTTGCCGGCACGCTTGCCGCCTGTGCCGGCATCCTGATTTCACTGTCGGACAAATTCGCCGCCGGCCTGGCGCGCGCCGGCGCAGGGGATTTGCTGCTGCTCCTGGCCGCGCTGCTGTTCTCGCTCTACACCGTGATCGCGCGTCCGCTCACGGCGCGCTATGGGCCGCTGATGCTGCTGGCGTGGACGCTGGCGTTCGGCGCGCCCTGGGTGGTGATGGCGACGCTGCCGGCGGCGCTGGCCTATCCCTTCGCCAGCGTGCCGCTTTCGGTGTGGGGGCTGGTGGCCTGGTCCACCCTGGTAGCCTCCTTCGTCTGCTGGGCCGGCTGGGCCTGGGTCAATCAGGTGCGCGGGGTGGCCAAGAGCGCACCGCTGCAATATCTGATGCCGCCGATTGCCGCGCTGGTGTCGTGGCTCACGCTGGGCGAGCAGTTCACTGCGGTCAAGACCGGCGGCGCGCTGATCGTGATGGCCGGTGTCGCCTATGCGCAGTTTGCCGGGCGCAAGAAAGATGCGGTCTGAAACAAGAGTCGGCTTGAGAGCCGCTCCTGGCAAGGGTTGTGGCGATGTGTCGTCTAACAGCCGCCCGCACCAATGGTTTCAGGGGGGTGTTCTGCTGAAACGTGCTTGCATCACCGGTTTCGATGCGGTTGCCAATGCGATTTTGGTGAAAACTGTACATCCAATCAGGAATACAATGCTTGAAGCAGATCAAGCGAAATATTCTTTCGGGCCGAATATGCATCGACACCAGTTACTCGCTGCGGACGCAAGTTCATTCGAAGCGCTTAGGCGAATCAACGATCACTTTGCCGGCGCCGGCCAAGTGATCTCGATGAGATCAGCGCAACGACGCGTTGATCCGCTCCAGCATCGCGCTGCCGGGGCACAACTCTTTGACGCCCATGCGGTTGAACGGTGTCTCTGCCGTGTTCAGGTGCGCGTGCAGGTCTTCGGGTTGCGGATCGACATAGAGCAGGCCGGTGGCGACTTCGCCGGCCGCTTGCCGCTCCTGGATGTAAGTCATCGCGGCGACGCGGTTGGTCGGGTCGTACCCCGCGTGCAGCTTGCGCAGGCGCATGATCGAGCCATCGTGCTGCGCCACGTTGACGACTTCGCCTTCGGGGTAGTCCACCGTGATCTCGGCGCGGCTGCTGATGAAGTCGATGCGGCTGACTGCTTCGTTGTGCTCGCGGATGTAGTCGTAGCTTTTGGTGCTGCCGGCGTGGTTGTTGAACGCGACGCAAGGGCTGATGACGTCGAGAAACGCTGCGCCCTGATGCGCCAGCGCACCCTTGATGAGCGGCACCAACTGGCGCTTGTCACCGGAGAAACTGCGGCCGACGTAGGTGGCGCCGAGCAGCAGCGCGAGCGAGGCCATATCGACGGGAGAGTCGGTGTTGGCGATGCCCTTCTTCGATTTCGAGCCT
>JANOYK010000913.1:0-2426 GCA_031428855.1 Burkholderiales bacterium
GCAGGGTGAGGGCGCTGGTCGATGGTGCATGCGTGGCCTTGCCGTGTGTGCCTGGTTCGTGCGTAGCTGAATCGTCTGGGGCTGGTTGGTGTGGGGCTGGCGCTGGGCCGGATGGGGGCAGTGGAACTGTGCTCATGTGCGTCACCTGCTTGGGAAAGTGGTGCGCAGACTAGCCCTGCAACAGCCGTTTGCACAGGCTTTGGGCCAATTCTTTACGGCCTCTTTACGCGACTGTTGCGCTACAGTGACACCATGCAAAAACAGCCATTCTGGATCGGCTATGTCTGCGCGGCAGTGGCGGTGGCGTTGTGCACCCTGATCGGCCTGGCGATGGCGCCGCGCTTCGATGTCGTCAACATCGCGATGGTCTATCTGCTGGCGGTGGTGGTGATCGCGCTGCGCTTTTCGCGCGGCGCGGCGATCGTTTGCGCGGCGCTGAGCGTTGCCGCGTTTGATTTCATCTTTGTGCCGCCCGCGGGCACCTTCACGGTGGACGACATCCAGTATCTGTTCACGCTTGCCATCATGCTGGTAGTTGCGCTGGTGATCTCGGAATTGATGGAACGCGGGCGCCGCCAAGTCGCGGCGCAGACCGCGCTTACCGTCGCCGCCGAGACCGAGCGTGTGCGCAGCACACTGCTGGCGTCGATTTCGCACGACCTGCGCACGCCCTTGGCGGTGATCGCCGGCGCTTCGTCAAGTCTGGCCGAAGAGGGTGACAAGCTCAAGCCGGAGGAACGAAAGGCGCTGGCGCAAAGCGTCTATCGCCAGGCGCGCGACATGTCGGAGCTGGTGACCAAGGTGTTGCAGATGACCCACCTCGACGAGGGCTTCATCGAACTACGGCGCGACTGGACCTCGGTTTCCGAGATCACCGGGTCGGTGCTGGCGCGTCTCGAAGAGCGCCTGGCCGGCCACCTGCTGGTGGTCGATATCCCGCCCGATCTGCCATTGGTGCGCGCCGATGCGATCCTGGTCGAACAGGCATTGGCCAATCTGGTGGAGAACGCCGCGCGCCACACGCCAGCCGGCACGGCAGTGCGGGTGAGTGCGGAGCGGCGCGGCAACGAGCTGGTGATTTCCGTTGAGGATCGCGGCCCCGGCATCGACGAGCGCGATCTCGAACAGGTGTTCGCCAAATTTCATCACGGCTCGGGCCAGCATGCGGGCACCGGCGTCGGGCTGGGCCTGGCGATCTGCCGTGCCGTCGTCGGGCTGCACGGTGGGTGCGTGTGGGTGGAGCGGCCGTCTGGCGGCGGCGCCGCATTTCGCTTCACGCTGCCGGTCGGGGATGCGCCCGCTACGCCATTGGAAACGCCATCAGAGGCACCATCAGAGGCACCATCAGAGGCACCATCAGAAACGCCAGCGAAATCGCCATCGGAACCGGCATGACGACGCCGCGCGCCACCATCCTGATCGTCGAAGACGAGCCCGAGATTCGCCGCTTCCTGCGCTCTTCGCTCGGTGCCGAGGGCTACAAGGTGGTCGAGTCATCCACCGCACGGCGCGGCGCGATTGACGCCACCACCCACAAGCCCGACCTCGTCATCATGGACCTGGGCCTGCCCGATTTCGACGGCGTCGAAGTGATCCGCCAGATCCGCCAATGGTCGGCCATGCCGGTGCTGGTGCTGTCGGCGCGTGCGCAGGAACGCGCCAAGATCGAGGCGCTCGACGCCGGCGCGGACGACTACATCACCAAGCCCTTCGGTGTCGGCGAACTGCTGGCACGCGTGCGCGCCGCGTTGCGTCACACAGCGCGCCCGCCTACCGGTCTGGCTGTTCTCACGCTAGAGGATGCGAGCGTCGATCTGGAAGCACGCAAAGCGTTGCGTGCGGGGCGCGAAATGCATCTGACGCCGATCGAGTTCCGCCTGATTTCCCATCTGGCCAAACACCTCGGCATGGTGGTCACGCAAAAGCAGTTGCTCACAGAAGTGTGGGGGCCGACCCATACGGAAGACACGCACTACCTGCGCATCTACATGAAGCAACTGCGCGACAAGCTGGAGCGCGATCCGGTGCGGCCGAAACATTTCATCACCGAGACCGGGGTGGGATATCGACTGGTGGTTGAGCAGTGAGGTGAACCGGTTTGCCGGCTTCGCCAGAGGAGGACTGGCCGGAAACCCTTGGTGGGAGCGGGTCACCGCGATATTGCTGTCGAATGGCTGGCTCAGCAGTGATGCACCAAACCTCTCGCAGCGTTCCCGTAAGAGTATGAAAACTGTCTGCGCAGCTTGACGCCGGGCCTGCCATAACTTGCAGTGCTATGCTGTGCCATTACTTGATCGAGGCGATTTCTGATGGACGCCATCGCAAAAGAACGCATTCAACAAGCGCTGGCCGAGGTTCGATCGGGTCAGGCCAACTATTGATACTGCCGTGAGGGTTGCAACGCGATCGGCTGACGTCCAGGGCCG
>JANOYK010000914.1:0-3806 GCA_031428855.1 Burkholderiales bacterium
CCGGGGCGATCCGGCAACTCATTGCCGGGCGTCGCAAACTACACTTCCGGATTGCGCACGCCCACCATGCCCAGCGGTGAGTTCTTCATCACGGTGGTCAGGCCGCCGGATGTCTTGCCGATCAACTCCGCCACGCCATTGAGGGCTTTGGCCGCTGCTGCGTCGAAGCCGGGCTGGCTGGGCAAACGGGAGGCGATCGACTTCTGCAGGGCCGAGCCGCTTCTGAGTGCGAGCTGCAGCACGCTGGCGGCCATCTCAGCCTGCAGCGCCGGGGTGATGACCAACTCGCGGGTATCGGGCGACTTGGCGAACTGCACTGCCAGTTGGGTCGGCGCGCCGCCGGCCCAGGCAGTGTCGAGGTCGAGCGCAAAGGCTTTGTCGCGGAACTGCGCACGCTTGGTATGCACGCTGACCTTGGAACCGGTGCCGGTGACGCCGATGGCCACCTGCGTGTCAGTGAAAGAAAATCCGTCGAGGCCGGCCGGGTTGTCCCACTTGGCTGGTACCTCGACCGCTATCGCCACCTCGGGCGGTGCGCCGGCAACTGTTTTGGAACTCAGGCTCAGCTTGGCCGGCACGCGTTGGATGGTGCCCGGCTGATCGAGGCGTGGAATGCCGAATTGCACATCGCTTGCAATACCCACCTCTGTGCCGCCACCGTCCGCGCCGGCGGTTTTGAAGAACAGCGTCACGTGACCGTTGGCCGAACTGATGAAGGTGTTCACCGGCGCGGGAATCGGCAGCGTGAGCTTCTGCACGTCGGCGTAAAAAGCCAGGCCGCCACCGGCCGCGTCGATGCCGCCACCGAGCACCAGGTCGCCACCGGCCGGCAACCATGCCGCAATTGGGCGCAACGCCGCTGGTGCGTCCTGCGCAAGGTTGAGGTGGCTGACGACGGTCAGGCCGTCGTTCATCAGCACCTTGGCCGCGTCACGCTTGCCAAACAATTTGGCGAAGACCTTGTCGTAAATGCGCGGATGCAATTCACTGACGCGCGCATCGCCCTTGACCGGCGACAGGATGACGAGGCCATCGGGCAGGGCCAGATCACCGAACGGCCCCTTGGGTACGCCGGGTGGAAAGATGCGCGCCGGGGTCCAGCGCTGGTCGTTGGCGATGAACAGCACCGGCTGCGCCGTCGATAAGCCCGCCACGGCCAACTGCCCCTTGAACTCCTGGCCGTTGACGCGCCCGCTCACGTCTTCAGCGGCAAGCGACACGCGCCCGCTGCCGGCTTCCCGGCTGACCAGAATGCCGCGTGCCGACAGGCTCAGATAATTGGAAACGTTGATCACCGGATACGACGCCGGCAGCAGCGCCAGGGGATTTAACAGCGGGTCCAGTTTGAATGGCGCTGCGCCGGTTGGCGCGAGCAGTTCGAGCAGCGCACCGCCCTGACCCGAGCCGTCGCCCGAGAGCCCGAAACGCGCCTTGGCGGCCTGCCCGAGGAAGGTCGCATCAGAAATCAGCGTGACCGATTTCGAGCGCACCGTGCCCTTCTTGCTCGCGGCCACTTCGATGCCGACATTGGTGAGTTCGAGGCCGGTCAGATTGAACGACGGTTTCCAACTCGAACTGGACTGACCCGAAATCGTTAGCGTGGTGTCGCCCGCCGTAGTGCGCGAGTAGTCAAGCGCGCCCTTCATGCGCAGCTCACCGCTTAGACTGCCAGCCAGCGACGCGGGCGGAACAAACGAAATGTCGGTATCGGCACGCAGCGCCCTGCCCTCCAGGTTCGCCAGCGAGAGCCGGGTGTTGGCCAACCGTACTTGACCTTCGGGCAGTCCGGGCACCCGCGTGGCGGGCAGCAGCGCTTCGAGAAAGCCGCGTAGATTGGCTCTGGATGCGGTTCTTGGCGGAGGCGTGGTTTGCGTGCCCGGCTTCGACGGCGCGGTAGTCGCGGCCGAAGCCGTAGCTTGCGGTGCGGCGCCGCCGCTGCCAACGAACTCCACCCCGCCGAACACCGGAATCGCTTGATGCATTTCAAGCGTGTCAAACAGCGCCTTGATGTCAGCGACTTCCGGGCGATTCGGTATCTCGGCAGGATTCAAACGCCCAGCAATACTGATGCCACGCGTCAGCGGAATCACCGTCTCTGCCGTCATCAGATCACCCACCGTCTGGGTGAACAGCTTGCTGGCCGCTGGCGGCAAGTCTGACAACCGCACCTGCGACGACGCGCCGTTGCGCAAGGCGAACAAGGTGTTGCCCAGGGTCACTGCGCCCACCGCGCCGGGCAATTCAGAACCGGGTTTGAGCAGCATGTTTGGCGCAAAGCGATTGACGCTGGCAAACAGTTGCAGATCGCCGCCAGCGCCTTGCCCCACGCCCAGTCCAACCGGGGCGAGCAACACGAGGCTGCCTCTGAGCTGGCGTGAGCTTGAACGCAAGTCGCCCACCATCTGGGTCGGCGTGAGTTCGAGATTGCGCACGGTCAGATCACCCAGTGCCACGTAAGGCAGATCCGCCGCCAGCCGGTCGACACCGGGCAGGCCAGTCAGCAGCACCGGACCTGGCACGCGGAACAGCCAGTCGGCGACCTTGAATTCAGTGCTCGCAGATTCAGCTTCATAAGTCACACTGCCGAGCACGTCCAGGGTCTGGCTGCCCACCACGCTCTCGGTCCACACCGTGCCAGTGAGCGTGCGCTTGCCGTCCTTCTGGCCGAAGGTGCCGGCGGAGGCGTACTTGCGAATTTCAAGGAAGGGGATGCCGAAGGCAGGCTTCCAGCCGGTGGCCGGTTTGACTTTGGCCATCGCCTCCTTGAGCTTGCGCACGCCTTCGGCGATGGCAGCCTCGACCGCCGGGCTGGCGCGGGCTACGAGCGCGGCGTTACCGGGAGCAGCGCGTCCGGCAGTGCCAGTCGCGGCACTCCCGGAGGCAGCGCCGCCCGCATTGCCGGCACCGGCGCTGCCGGTTGCACCTATTGCGCCGGTTGCGCCCGCTGCGTCTGCCGTGGACAAGGTCACTTTCTCGAGTGCGGCGAACGCCGCGTCGCCCACTTGATCGATGTTAAGAGCGGTCGAACCAGCGAAGCCGATTTCGATATTCGAATCCGGCGTCACGCCCTTGCACAACACGTTGAGGTCGCCCCTGGCGCGCAGCTTGGCAGCCATCGCGATGTCCTTGATGCCGGCGGCGTCCTTGGGTACCGAGATCGTCATCACCGTGGTGACGGCGGGTTCGAGCTGCCCGTCGATTTCCTTCAGTGCAAAGCTGCTGTTGGAGAACTTGACTGCCGCGCCCGCATACGGCGGGCTGAAGCGGGGCAGGCGGAAACGCAAATCCAGACCGTTGAGGTCAATCGCTTCGGCGGCGGTGACCGCACCGCAGACCACATCCTTGGCGCTCGGGCGCGACGGCGTGCCGGGTGCCGTGGACGTGAACCTGGCGTGGCGCAGCGTGCTGGCCTTGAAGTTGGCCTTGACCACGTAAGCCTCTTCTGACAAGCCATACGCCGCCATCACCCTCTGCGCGTTGCCGCCATCGGCGGCATTTTTGCCGTATTGGCCGATCAGGTTGACACCGGGCTTGAGGTTAAGCGGAAAAATGTCGGCATCGGGAATCGCTTCGCGATCCAGCAAGGCCGCCAATGGCGCAGGCAGCTCGGCACGCGTCGCATAAGCCACCGCCGCTGCCGATTCGGGCAGCACATACAACACCGCATTGACCAGTCCAAAACTGCCGAGGCTGGTGCCGCGAATTTTGGGAATGTAGCTGCCGAGGTCCAGCTCCTTGTGCTGCAAGCCGTAGACGGGGTGGGCCATGGCCGGTGTTTTGTAGCGCACGGCCCGCACCGGCAAGCC
>JANOYK010000915.1:0-7561 GCA_031428855.1 Burkholderiales bacterium
CGTTTTCTTTTGTGGCGAACCGGCTTGCCGGTTATCCACCGCTTTACCGGATCGCCACCGGCGCGACGGTTGAACCCGATGCGCCCTGCAGCTTGAGCGGCTGCATGGTGAAGGCGAATTCATACACCCGCTTGGCGGCCAGTTCATCGAGCTTCATGTTTTCCAGAATATGCACGCCGTTGATGACCAGAAAAATCTGGTGGCCCGGCAGACTCAGGTCTTTGTCCGGGTTCGGTGACACTTCGACCGGCCAGTTGTCTGACCCGACCAGAATCGGGTCTTTCTTGACGACCCATTCGGACGCAGCGACGCCCAGACCCGGCGTGCTCTTGACGAAGCGCGCGTTGTCCTTGCCCCACAGACGGCCCCAGCCGGTGTTGATGATGATGGCGTCCCCTGCCTCGATGGTGACGTTCTGGCGTGCCACTGCAGCTTCGAGATCGGCTACGGTGATCTCGTAGGTGTCGCCCAGCATCTCGACGCCTTTGAGGGCGGCGATGTCGAGCATCACGCCGCGCGCGAAAATCATGCCGACTTTTTCGATGCCCAGTTTGGTGAAGCCCGAGCGCGTCGAAATTTCGTCCTGCTTGAAGCAGTTGTAGAGCGAGTTGCCGTGGGTCTGATGGGCGAAGCCGTCGAACTGGGTGCCGACCTGGCCGATCTCGCCGGTAACGATTTCTTCATTGCTGCCGCGCGCGTTGGCACCCGAATTCATGAAGGTGCGCTTGGTTTGCAGATTGAGAATGCGCGGGCCGAAAAACGGCATGGTGGGCGCAAGCACATGGCCGAGTTCAATCGCTTCGCCGGTGCGGATCAGCTTGGTGGCTTTCAAAATCGCAGCCGGTTTTTGGTGGTTGCCCGAACCGCGCTCATCGCCTGCGCCCCATTTGGACGGGCAGCGTTGCGCTTCGGTGGGCGGACGCCATTGCGCCTGGGCGGCGAGCGGAATGGTGATGAGGGCGGTGGCAATTGCAGTGGCAAACAATTTCATGGATCAGCTCCTTGGTGGATTGAACATCCGGGGTGACTAGCGGTGCAGCGCGGGGAATAATAAGTCATGCAGCCCATCCTGCCTTGGCGCGTCGGCATTACGCGTCTGCATTACAGTAGCGGCCTTGCTGATTGAGGAGCCGCGTCATGACCACACCCCGCACTGCCCGCACCCTCACGCGCTACAACGCCTGGGCCAACGAGATGATTTTTGCCGCCGTCGCCAAGCTGCCGCCGGGCGCGGCCGAAGTGCCCCGGCCCGGCCTGTTCAAAAACATGCAGCACATGCTCAATCACAACTATGTGATTGACGATATTTTCAAGTGCCACCTTGAGGGCAAGCCGCACACCTACAACGCGCGCAACACACCGGACTATCCGCCGCTTGACGAACTGCTGCGCATGCAGCGCGCCATCGACGCCTGGTTCATCGCGTGGAGCGACGGCATCACCGCGCAGCAGCTTGAAGAAGTGGTCAACTTCACCTTCGTGGGCGGCGGTGACGGCGCGCTGTCGCGCGGCGACATCCTGCTGCACGTCGTCAATCACACCTCCTACCATCGCGGCTTTGTGGCCGAAATGTTTTACCGCGTGCCGGGCGATCACAAGCCGCCCACGACTGACTTGCCGGTGTTTTTGCGCGATGCGCCGCCGCAACTGGACTGATGAGAGCCATGAGTACAACACTTGTTTGCGCACGGCGGATTGGCGGCATCGCTGCCTCAGCCACTGCTGCTGCCGCCATCACCATTGCGGCCATCACCAGCGCAATGCTGCTATCAGTTGCGGCGCACGCCCAAGCCTTCCCGGCCCGCCCGGTCACGATCACGGTGCCGGTCGCCCCCGGTGGCATTCTCGATGCGGTGGCGCGCATGGTGGCCCCGGAGATGGCGAAGTCGCTCGGGCAGAGCGTGATCGTCGAGAACAAGGCCGGCGCGAGCGGCAACATTGCTGCCACCCAAATCGCCAAGTCCAAACCCGATGGCTACAGCGTGTTGATGGGTTACTCGATGTTTCATGTCGGCAACCCGTCGCTGTTTCCGGCGTTGCAGTGGGACCCGATCAAAGACTTTGCGCCGGTGGGCATGCTGGCGGTGGCACCGCACGTGGTGGCGGTGCATCCGCCATCGCCGGCAAGGCGCGCCATCCGCTGATGCCCGCGGTGCCGACCACGGCCGAAGCGGGCTACCCCGATTTTTCGCTTGACGCCTGGCTCGCACTGTTCGCGCCGGCCGGCACCCCGCCCGAGGTGGTGAACCGGCTCGCGAGCGCTGCGCAGGATGCCCTCAAATCGCCCGATGTCGCCGAGAAGGCGCGCAACCAGGGCGTGGCCTTGCATTACCTCGGCCCGCGCGAGCTTGATGCAGTGGTCAGGGCTGATCTCGCGTATTGGTCCAAAGTGATCCGCGATGCACGTATCGTCGCGGATTGACCTGTCACGAAGAATGACTTCTGGAGCCAGTTTCAGGCTGATGGTCGTTGTAGAATGGCTCCAGAAGCCACTCTGGTTGCGATGCCATGTTGCAATCCCGGCCCCAATGGTCACAATGGTCACAATGGCCACAATACGCACAAAGGAAACCGTATGGCGCTCACTCTGAAACCGGTCACCGCTGCGTTCGCTGCCGAAGCCGGCGGTGTCGATTTACGCCAGCCACTCGCGCGCGCCGGCATTGACGCGATTGACGCCGCGATGGATCACTACGGCGTGCTGTTCTTTCGCGATCAGCCGATGGATCAGGCGCAGCAGGTCGCGTGCGCGCGCCAGTTCGGCCCGCTTGATACCGGTTTGCGTAAAGCTACCGGTGCCGCCACGCGCTTTGACTACGACGAGTTGATCGACATTTCCAACCTCGCCCTCGATGGCTCAGTGGCCGATGCCGGCCACACCAAGCTGGCCGGCACCCTCGGCAACCAGTTGTGGCACACCGATAGCTCGTTCCAGCCATTGCCGATCAAATACTCGATGCTCTCTGCCGTCACCGTGCCGGCCACCGGGGGCGACACCGAGTGGGCCGATATGCGCGCCGCTTACGACGCGCTCGATGACGACACGCGCGCACTGATCGCAGAGCGCACCGCACACCACTCCACGTTTCATTCACGCATCATGCTCGGTGACGACAAATACACGCCCGAGCAATTGAACCGCTTTCCGCCGGCCGAATGGCCGCTGGTGCGCACCCATCCTGGCTCGCAGCGCAAGCTCTTGTTCGTTGGCGTGCATTGCGACCGCGTGAGCGGCATGACGGTGCCCGAGGGGCGCTTGCTGGTGGCCGAGTTGATTGAACACGCGACCCAGCGCCAGTTCATCTACCGCCACACTTGGCGCGCCGGTGACTACGTGATGTGGGACAACCGCGCCACCCTGCACCGCGGGCGGCGCTACGATTTATCGGCGCGGCGTGATCTGCGCCGCACCACGACGCTGGAGCGTAATTACGTGCCAGCAATGGCCGCATAACAGCGCCACATAACTGCACTACGCCGCACTGCGCCGCTGCGCGACACACGCCGGCAACGCCGCATCCGCCCTATCCTCTTGCCCTGCCTCACCCACGGAGATCGACCCATGACACTGCTTCACATCGCCGCCCGCTCTGCGCTCATGTGCGCGCTCGCACTCACCGCCGCCACCGCCGCCGCGCAGCCCTACCCGAACCGCCCGGTCAAAGTGATCGTCCCCTTCGCCACCGGTGCTGCGTCCGACATCATTGCGCGTCAGGTGTTCGACCGCGTGGGCAGCGCAATGGGCCAGGGTTTCGTGGTCGAGAACCGGCCCGGCGCGGGCGGCACAGTGGGTTCGGACTTTGTGTCCAAAGCGCCACCCGACGGTTACACCTTGCTCATCTCCACCGCCGCGTTGCCAATCTCAGCCGGCGCTTACAAAAACCTGCGCTACGACTCCGGTGCCTTCGCCCCGGTCACGGTGATGACGCACTCGCCACTCGGCTTCGCGGCCAATCTCAACTTCCCGCCCAAGACCATTAAAGAATTCATCGACTACGCCAAGGCCAATCCAGGCAAGGTCAATTTCGGCTCACTCGGCATCGCCACCTCACACCACCTCACCGGGGAAAAATTCAAACTCGATACCGGCATCGACATGGTGCATGTGCCTTACAAAGGCTCGTCGGCCGCGCACACCGATTTGATCGGTGGACAGATTCAGGTGATGTTCGACAATCTGGTCGCACTGCTGCCGCAGATCAAGGCCGGCAAGGTGCGCGCGCTCGCAGTGTCGAGCGCCAAGCGTCATCCGCTGCTGCCCGAGGTGCCATCGATTGCGGAGGGCGGCGTGCGCGATTTTGAGGCGGTGGCGTGGTTTGGCGTGGTCGCGCCGCCCGGCACCCCGCGCGACATCACGGCGCGCTTGAATACCGAGATCGTCAAGGTGTTGAATCAGACCGACATGAAGCAGCGCCTCACCGATGGCGGCTCATTGGTGATCGCCAATACGCCGGATGAAGCCGGCGCGTTTTTGAAGAACGAAATCGCGCGCTGGGGTGTGGTGGTGAAGGCGGCGAATATCAGCGCGGAGTGATGCTCACTTAAGAATGGCTCCTGGAGCCATTCTTCCAGGATCACCTGATTGCTTCTGCGCGGATCAAGTCCGCCGCCTTCTCCGCAATCATGATCGTCGGCGCGTTGGTATTGCCCGATGTCAGCGCCGGCATCACCGAGGCATCGACCACGCGCAAGCCCGCGACACCGCGCACGCGCAACTGCGGATCGACCACCGCCATCGCATCCATTCCCATCTTGCAGGTGCCCACCGGGTGGTAGATGGTGTCGGCGCGCGCACGGATCGCGGCTTCAATGCCGGCGTCGTCGTCATCGCGCAAATCCTGCGTATACAGCTCCGGCCCGCGGTAGGCAGCGAAGGCCGGCGCGTTAAGCGTCTGGCGCATTGCCTTAAAGCCGCGCTTCAAGGTGGCGATGTCATCAGCATGGGTCAAGAATTTCGGATCGATCAGCGGCGCATCGCGCATGTCTGCTGAGGCTAAGCGCACCTCACCGGCCGACTGCGGGTTCAACACACACGCATGCAATGAGTAACCATGCCCGGCGTGGCGTGTGCGGTTGTGGTTGTCCACCATGCCGATGACGAAATGAAATTGCACATCCGGCTTGGGCAAGTGCGGCAAGGTCTTGATGAAGCCGCCGGTCTCGGCGTAGTTGGAGGTACACATGCCGCGCCGCTCGCGCCGGTAGCGCCCGATCTCCTGCCACAGCCGCCACAGGCCGCCGAGTGACATGCCAAACAAGTCCTTGCTGTCGTAGCGGCGGTTGATGATGTAGTCCACGTGGTCTTGCAGGTGCTGGCCAACGCCGGGCAGATCGAGCAGCGGCGTGATGCCGTGTTGCGTGAGGTGTGCGTGCGGGCCGATGCCGGAACACATCAGCAATTGCGGTGACTGGAACGCACCCGCGCAGACCAGCACTTCGCGCGTGGCGTCGACGAACTCGCTGCGGCCATCACGCTCGAACTCGATGCCGGTGGCGCGCAGGTTGCCATCCTGCCGATGAAACACGATGCGTTTGGTCAGCGCGCCGGTGATGACCGTCAAATTGGGGCGCGTTAACGCCGGATGCAAATAAGCGCGCGCCGCGCTCCAGCGCTCGCCGCCTTTTTGCGTGACCTGATACGCACCGACCCCTTCGGTATCGCCGCCGTTGAAATCGCTGGTGACGGCATAGCCTGCCTGCTGCGCGGCTTCGATCCACTTGAGGGCGATACCATTCGGGCTGCGCAAATCGGCGACATTGAGCGGCCCGGCTTGACCATGCACAGCGGCATCTAGTCCCGCATGCACGCCGGCGCGCCCATCGCCGGCACCACGCTCGTTGTGTTCAGCCTTGATGAAATAGGGCAGCACGTCATCCCAGCCCCACCCCGCTGCGCCGCCATCGCGCCAGCCGTCGTAGTCAAGCTTGTGGCCGCGCAAATAAATCATCGCGTTAGTGGAGGAGGAACCGCCCAGCACTTTGCCGCGTGGCTGATAACCGCGGCGGCCTTGAAGGCCCGCCTGCGCGACAGTCTCAAAACCCCACATGTGCAGCTTCAATGGCCCGAGCAGCGCGAGGCCGGCCGGTGTGGAGATGAGCGCCGACTTGTCGGGCTGACCCGCTTCGATCAGACCAACTGTGACCAACGGATCTTCCGAGAGACGTGCGGCGAGCACGCAGCCGGCCGAGCCGGCACCGGTGATGACGTAATCAAATTTCATGTGTACGAGCCTTGAGTGGCGTTGTCCCAACCCGCGTGTCCCTCCGCGGCGGGCTCGTTTTACTGATGCATTGATACGAAAAAGATTATCGCATCAAGCTTTGCGCGCGGCGTGCAAATACGCGCGGTATCGCTCTGAATCGAGGGCTTGCTCTAAATGCGCTGTGCGAGCGCGCCAACTGCCAGCAGGCACCGGCTGCCGGTCAAGCGGTTCACGCCTGTCAATGCGGCCTACTTCGGAATCACCGCGAGCCATTGACCGAGCACCTCGGCGCTGGCGCGCGCTTCGGTTTCTCCGGCGAAGCGGATGCGGTACAGCTCGCCGCTGGCCGATGATTTGGCAGCGCACTCGCGCACAAACTGTTCCGCATTGTCATAGCCGGGCAGCCGCCCGCCGCATTTGCGGCGTAGAAATTCGGCGGCATCGCGCGCGGTGTGCTCCTTGCCATTGCGGATGAATACTATGCCTGCGCTGGCCTCGACGCGCGCGAGCAACTGCGCCACGCGCGCCTCCTCGCTTGGTGACAACGCAAAAATGCTGCTGGAACCTGCCATGAGAGCCGCTCCCACCAACGGTTTTATCAAGATCATGATGCCGCGCCCTTGTCCACCAACGTTCTTCACGAAGTCATCTTTTAAAATTGTGCTGCACCGGCAATGCACTGTTGCCGCAGCATGGCCGGCGGGTGCGGCCTGGCGCTGTTAGCATGCGAAACATTATGGCTGATTCCCCCTCTGTCACCGGCACACCGGCCGCTGCGTCCACCCACCCGTTGTTCGCCGCCCTCTCCGGCCCGGCGCGCGCGGAATTGCAGGCGATTGCGCAGCCGGTGTCGTTCATGAAGGGCGCAGTGCTGCTGCGCCAGGGCGCGCCCACGCGCGGCGCATTCTTCCTGCGCATCGGCATGGCCGAGGCGGCGGTGCGCTTGCCGGGCGGCGAGTCACTGGTGCTGGCGCGGGTGGGCGCAGGCGGCGTGATCGGCGAGATGGCGCTGCTCGAACACGGCATCTGCTCGGCTACCGTCACCGCCACCGAGGCGATTGACGGCCTGTTTATCGGGCGCGATGATTTTCGCGTGATGATCGCGCGCCGCAGCCCGGCGGCATTGGCAGTGCAGCGCGCCGTCACACTCAATCTGTGCGCCAAGCTGGCGGCGCTGAACGCGCAAATCCTCACCCACCCGGCCCCGGAAGATGCGCCCTACACGCCGCCGTCTGCTGCGTCTGCTGCGTCTGCTGGCGCCGCAACTGCCACCGCCACATCTGCCACATCTGCCACATCTGCCACATCTGCCACATCTGCCGCATCTGCCGCATCTGCCGCATCTGCCGCATCTGCCG
>JANOYK010000916.1:0-2212 GCA_031428855.1 Burkholderiales bacterium
GGCGGCAGCATGTTCTTCACCGACGTGCGCATCCCCGCGCGCAACATGATCGGCAAGGAAAACGAAGGCTTCATCTGGGCCATGACCATCATCGGCTACAACCGCAACTTCGTGCCGCTGGCCTGCATCGGCGCGGCGCAAAAATCGCTCGAAGAGACGATGGAATACCTCAAGCAGCGCCAGATCATGGGGCGCCCGGCTTCCAAGTGGCAGGGCGTCGCCAACGAGTTGGCCACCGAGGCCACCAAGCTCGAAGCCGCGCGCATGCTGTGCTACCGCGCGTTGTCCTTGAAAGACAAGGGCCTGCGTCACGACGCCGAATCGTCGATGGCCAAGTGGTTCGGCGTCAAGACCGCCAACGAAGCGCTCTACACCTGCATGCGCCTCAACGGCCACTACGGCTGGGCTAAAGACCTGCCGCACGAGCAGCGCCTGCGCGATTGCCTCGGCATGGAATCGGCCGACGGCCCGCGTGAAGTGCATCTGGGCATCATCGCGCGTGACTTGCTCGGCAAGGAATTTGCGCCGTTCTGATACAGCGGCGCAGCGTAACGGTGACCCCGGGGCCATCGCCACGCTGCCGTTGCCGCAACCAAGCCGCCCGCGTCCAAGCATCGCATCAACCCCACCCACGCCAGAACACTGGAGATCAACATGAACATCACGCGACGCAACTTGGTGATGGCGAGCGCAGCGGCAAGCGTGCTGCCTGGCGGTGCGGCACGGGCGCAAGCCTACCCCACCAAGCCGGTCAAGATCATCGTACCGTTTCCTCCGGGTCAAGGCACCGATGTGGCCACGCGGTTTCTGGCCGAGCGGCTCACCCGTGCGCTGGGCCACAATTTTCTGATCGAGAACCGCCCGGGTGCCAGCGCCAGCCTTGGCACCGAGGCGCTCGCCAAGGCGAACCCGGACGGCTATACCCTCGGGATCGGCACGTCCGGCACCCATACGATGAATCCGGGGCTGTTTCCGAACCTGGGGTATGACCCGGAGAAGGATTTCGAGCCCATCATCCTCACTGGCATGCTGCCCTTGATGGTGGCGGCCGCGCCGGGGTTTCCCGCCAACTCGATCCAGGAGTTGATCGCGCTGGCCAAGGCCAAACCCGACACGATCAATGTCGCGCTGCCTGCGGCACCGCAGCGTATCGCCTTCGAACTGTTGCGCCAGCAGGCCGGCGCGCCGCTATTCGGCGTGCCCTACAAAGGTTCGGCCACTGCGCTGCCGGAAGTCATGAGTGGCCAGGTGCCGTTGATTATTGACAGCATCACCGCACTGCGCCCGCAGGTCAACGCCGGCAAGCTCAAGGCGTTGGCAGTGACCTCGCCCAAGGCCAGTGAGTTGATGCCAGGCGTGAAATCGGTCGCAGAGCAGGGCTTGCCGGGTTTTGAGCTCACCGCGTGGAATGCGTTCTTCGCCCCCAAGGGCACACCGCAGGCGGTCGTGACGCTCATCAATACCGAGGTGAGCAAGATACTCGCCGAGCCGGAGACGCGCCAGCGCCTGATGGCATTGGGCATTGAAGTGGCCGGTGGCACGCCGCAGGAGCTCGCCACGCGGGTGCGCAACGAACGCGAAAAATGGAGCCGCATCATCCGCTCCGCAAATATCAAGGCGGATTGATGGGGCCCTTACATGGTTTGAAAGTGATCGAGATTGGCAGCATCGGCCCGGGGCCGATGTGCGCCATGCTGCTCGCTGACCTCGGTGCAACAGTGCTGCGCATCGACCGCAAAGAGCCGAGCGGCCTCGGCGTGCCGCGCCCGCCGCAATTTGATCTGGTGCTGCGCAATCGCCCCGCCATGCCGCTCGACTTGAAGCAACGCGCGGCAGTCGATCTGGTGCTCGATTTGGTGAGCCGCTCCGACGTATTGATCGAAGGCTTCCGCCCCGGCGTGATGGAGCGCTTAGGGCTGGGGCCTGATGTATGTCTCGCACGCAACGCAAAACTGATCTACGGCCGCCTCACCGGCTGGGGCCAAACCGGCCCGCTCGCCAACACCGTCGGGCACGACATCAACTACATCGCGCTGACCGGCGCGCTGCACGCCATCGGCCGCGCCGGCCAGGCCCCCGCCCCGCCGCTCAATCTGGTGGGCGACTTTGCCGGCGGCTCGATGTACATGGCGATGGGCATTCTCGCCGCCATCTACGAAATGCAATCGTCCGGCAAAGGCCAGGTGGTCGATGCCGCAATGGTCGATGGCGT
>JANOYK010000917.1:0-3719 GCA_031428855.1 Burkholderiales bacterium
GAATAGGACGCAACGATCACGTCATACGGCCCGGCGGCCGTGACCAGTGCAGCACGCCCGGCTTCATCGTGCTCGCCATACAAGCGGGCGTTGAGGCTCGGCGCAAACTTGAGGGTTTCGGCAATCCAGTTGGCGCACACCGAGGTCGGTGCCAGCACCAGCGCCGGGCCAGCGGCGGCGCGGCGCAGCAGGAGCGCGAGGGTTTGAATCGTTTTGCCCAGACCCATGTCGTCGGCCAGGCAGGCGCCGAGGCCGGCGTGCGCGAGGCGCGCCATCCAGGCAAAGCCGTCGTGCTGGTAGCTGCGCAATTCGGTTTGCAGCCCCGCGACCACGGGCGTGAGCGCGGCTGCATCGGCCAGCGCAGTGATGCGCTTTTGCCACGCGCCGTCGCTCTTGACACTTGCGCCTTCGAGCGCGCTATCGAGCCAGGCGGCGGCGGCGAGCGGCAGTTAGAGGCTGTCTTTCTCGCAGCGCCCGGCGGCGACGAGAGCAGCCAGTTGCTGGCGCAGGCGGTCGCTCAGCGCGAGGTACTCGCCCTCACCGAGTGCGACGAAGCGGCTGCGTGATTCACGCGCCAGCTCCATCACGCGCTGCAAGCTGAGCACGCGCGCTTCATCGACGCGCACTTCGCCTTGCAAGGCAAACCAGTCGCGCCCCGACGCCACCTGCACACCGAGCGCGGCGCTATCGACCGCGACCACGCGCAGGGGCTTGCCGCGCGGCCAGTCGAGTGCGGCAATCGCCGGCAAACCCGGCAGGGCCTCGACGGCGCGCAGTGCTTGTTCGGGATCGGCCAGCATCCAGCCGGCCGCGGCGTCGCTGCCATCGTCGAGAAACGGCAGCGCTTCGATCACGCTGCGCCAATGGCCGCGCTCGCTGTCAAGTTCACGCACGGTGGCAAGGCTTAAGCCTTCGTGCATGGTCATCATGCGTGCACGCCCGGCACCCGGCGGCACGGCCGGGCCAAAGCTGCCGAACGGCATCACTACCAGGCGCAGATGCAGACCTTCACTTTGCGGCGTCAGCTGCGCGCGCAGGCGTGCTTCGCCCGGCACCTCTTGGCCGGCCTCGGCATCGCTGTGTAGTTGAAAGTGGCCGGACAGCACGCGCAGTGCGGCGTCGAGTTCTTCCTTGGCGTCGACCGGCACCGACCAGTCTTTGGCGATCAACTCGGCGACGCGGCGCTGCGCCGGGGTGATGCGGATCAGGCGCGCGCGATCCGGTGCATCACGCACGATGCGCAGGCTGTTGATGCGCTCGAGCGCGTCTGCATAACTTTTTGAATTGCCGTACATGCGCACGCCGGGCTGGCTGGTGGAGATCAGCGGCGGGTCGATGCGGAAGACGAAGCTGTCTGTCGCGGGGACGGCAGCGCCCCCGGCTGGCGCGCCACTTTTTGCGGTACCTCCCTTGCCAGGGCCATCCATGGCAGCACCGGCCTGTGACGCTCCGGCCTGTGACGCACCAAGCTTGGCAGAGCCAACCTTGGCCGCGCCACCCACCGCCGCGCTATCGCCGTCCCCTGGTTTGGGTTGCACCGCACTGCGCCGGCTCACCTCGAGCAGAGGTAGTGATTCAGACAGTTCGACCAGTTGCGCGGGCGCATCGGCCAGCGTCAGCGCTGGATGGCGCACCAGGGCTTGCGCAGCGGCGACCGGGTCGAGCGTCAGGCCGCGTGAGTAGCGGTCGGTATCGATACAGCGCGCCACCGCCGCATCGCGCGGGTCAAGCTGCGGCATTTTTTTGACGCGCGCGAGACTCGCCACCTTGGGCTTGCCCCAGCCACGCGGCCCGTGGGTGCGCTCGAAGGCCTGCACCTCTTCGACCCTGCCTTCGGCGTCGAGTTGCAGTTGCCAGACCAGCGTCGCGGCCTGCTCGGTCTTCACCGGTGCGGACGCAGCCTTGCCCCCGAGCGCGGTAATCGCCGCCAGCGCATCGCGCCAGGCTTCGCGTGGCGCGCCAAAAAACGCCGCCGGATCGGGCAGATCAGCTTGCAGGCGGGCGGGCAGTGCCGGTGGTGCCGCCATGATGTCAAGACGCACGCAGGCTTGCTGCACCAGCTTGGCGAGCCAGTAGCGGCGCGCCGCCGCCAGCGTCTCGATCACGCGCGTGACGCTATGCTGGTCCCAGCCCTCGGGAGTGACGCCAAGCCAGGCGGCCAGCAGCAGGCGGTGTGCGGCATCGACCCCATTGCCAGTGTGCAGGTACTGCCGGTTCATCTCCGGCAAGCTCAACGCGTCTGCGTCGACGCCTTCATCGCCCAGGCGCACGCCGGCCGCATAGGCCCAGCGGCCCCAGGGATCGTAGGCAGAAGGTTTGCGCGCGCCCGATTCGGCGATGCAGAATTTACGCGCGGCGCTCCAGGCTTGCGGAGTGGACTGCGCCAGCAAGACCATCGGGTAAATCCAGGTCAACCCGGCCGGCACCGCGCCGCGCCGGGTTTTCACGGCGTTCTGATGGGTCTTGTAGGCGGCGGCAAAGCCATCAGCGGCCTCGACCCAGCGGCCCTGCACTGCCGCTTCGGCTGCCACAAACATCTCGCACACGGGCGAGCCGGCATGGCCCGCCAGTGCGGCGTGCATGCCCGGTAAATCGAGCGCATGCATGCGCTGCTCGGCAATGCGGTAACAAATGGGCAGCGGCACTTCCGTGGGGGCGCGCCCGACCCAGGCGCTGATCCACTCATTGAGCGGCGCTGCTTCAGGATTGCCCGACAGCGGGTCGAGCGTGTTGATCACCTCAAGACGCAAGGCGTTCTCCATACGATCAAACAGGGCCGGCAAGAAGGGCGTGTTGATGGCGTCGAGCAGGGCGGTGGCACTGCGCGCCGCATGCAGGGGGCCGTTGAGCAGACGCTCGTAGGCCCCGGCACTGATGCCGCTGTAGATCAGCAGCCGCAACACGGCGGTGATCTCGTCCTGATTGCGCAAATGGATCCAGCGTGGCAACTGATCCGGCGTGCCATAGCCATCCGAGCCGGCCCAGATCGACCAGCGCCACCAGTGTCCGGCCTGGCCGCCGGACAACAGCGCCGTCAGACGCGTGGCAGCGGCATCAGCCGAATGTCGTGTGAGGGTAAAGCCGCGCCCCTGATCAGCCTCAATGCGCCGCGCTGCCAGCAGTTGCCCGAGTGCCTGCGTCACCTCGGCATGGGACAGCATTGCCCCGCGCGCATTGCGCTGCCCTGACGCATTGAGAAAATTGATTACCCAGGTCTTGCTGCGCGCACAGCCGCCAATCACGAGTGCATCAAACACGGCCTCCAGGTCACGCGTGTCGAGAGGTGGCGAAGGTGTCTGGTCAAGTTTTGTCATCGGTCTGATCTGACGTCCCGGCAGCGAAGCCATCGTGTGGGCCGGCGGCGGTTTGCGCCCGGCCGCGCGCAACAATTCATTGGCCGTCATCAGCTTGCCGCTGGCGGTGGTGAACAGCATGGGTGGCGCGGGGGCGGCAGGGGCGGCAGGGGCGGCAGGACTTGCCGTTGCGGCGCGCTTGAGCGGGCGTTTATTCATCGCGGGCGATTGTCGCATGTGGCTGTTGCAGGTCACTGACACACGTGACCGCGGATGCCTGTGCTGGCCCGCGCAGGCGTCCTGAACCAGCATCTGATTGCATGCGGCGGCGATGCCATAAGCCGGAGCGCTCTTTTTTATACTGCCGGAGATATTTTACGCGCAGAAGTACAGTATCTTGTAACTGCGGCGGCACAGGGGGCGGCA
>JANOYK010000918.1:0-3297 GCA_031428855.1 Burkholderiales bacterium
TGAAAAAATCGCTGCCGCCGGGTGTCGAAGCGCCGCGCATCACGTTCCGTCAGGCCACCTTTATCGAGGCCTCGATCGGCAATCTCAAAGGCAAACTGATGGCCGCCTCGGTGATCGTCGCTGCCGTGCTGCTGCTGTTTCTGGGCAACTGGCGCATCACGCTCATTTCACTGACTGCAATTCCGGCGTCGCTGCTGGTGACGGTGCTGGTGTTTCACCTGATGGGCTTGTCGATCAACACCATGACGCTGGGCGGCCTGGCGATTGCGATTGGCGAACTGGTGGACGATGCGGTGGTGGGACTGGAGAACACGCAGCGGCGCTTGCGGCTGCACGCGCAAGCGGCCCGGGCCGGCACCGCCCCGCAACCCGGCCTGCTCGACGTGATTGCCGCTGCGACGATGGAAGTGCGCTCCGGCATTCTGGTAGCCACCCTCATCATCGTGCTGGTGTTCGTGCCGCTGTTTGCGCTGCCAGGCATCGAGGGGCGGCTGTTCACGCCGCTCGGCATTGCCTATCTCGCCTCGATACTGGCGAGCCTGCTGGTGTCGATCACGCTCTCGCCGGTGCTGGCGTGGTATCTGCTGCCCAAGGCAGCGGGATGGGGCGCGGCGGGATCGGGCCTGGCAGGTGCAACTGTGCAGCCACACGCCGGCTCACATCAGGCCCACACAGACTCGCGCCCGCTAGCCTGGCTCAAGCGCCTTTACGCCCGCCTGCTCACGCGCGTGCTGGCGCGGCCCGGCGCCATGCTCACGGGCGCAACAGTCGCAGCCCTCGCCGCAGCGGCCAGCGTGCCGTTTTTCGCCACCACGTTTTTGCCGCCATTCAACGAAGGCGCGGCCCTGATCGGCTTGCGTCTCTCGCCCGGCGTCACGCTGGCAGAGTCGGCCCGCGTGGCGCGCCTGGCCGAGATGGCCGTGCGCGCGGTGCCCGAAGTGGAACATGTGGGCCGCCGCTCCGGCCGCGCCGAGCTCGACGAGCACGCCGAGGGCGTGCACGTGAGCGAACTCGATTTGCAACTCAAGCGCCTCGGCCGCCCGCTTGATGCGGTTTATGCCGACATCCGCGAGCGCATCAAGGACCTGCCGGTGGCAGTCAACATCGGCCAGCCGATCTCGCACCGCATCGACCACATGCTCACCGGCGTGCGCGCGCAAATGGCGATCCGCATTTTTGGCGATGACCTCGACACCCTGCGCGCCGAGGCCGAGCGCCTGCGCGCCGCGCTGGCTGCGGTGCCGGGCATTGCCGATCTGGAAATCGAAAAGCAGGTGTTAAGCCCGCAGATCAAGGTGCGGGTGGACTACGCCAAGGCGCAGGCCTACGGCCTGTCGCCCGCCGTGCTCACGCAGGAGCTGCAGGCGCTGGTGGAGGGCTTGCGCATGGGCCAGATCATTGATGGCAGCCGCCGCTTTGCGCTGGTGCTGCGCCTGCCCGATGCAGAGCGCGGCATCGAGGGCTTGTCCAACCTGCTGATTGAAACCCCGACCGGGCGGGTGCCGCTGTCACGCATCGCCACGATTGAAGATGGTGACGGCCCGAACCAGATCAGCCGCGACAACGGCAAGCGCCGCATCGTGCTCTCGGCCAATGCGCAGGGGCGCGCGCTGTCGGCGGTGGTGCTCGATGCACAAAAGGTGCTCGATACGTTCAAACCGCCGGAAGGGTATTACGTCTCGTTCGAGGGCCAGTTTCAGGCGCAGCGTGATGCCACGCGCCTGATCGCGCTGCTATCACTGGCCTCGCTGGCGCTGGTGACGCTGACGCTCTATTCACGCTACCAGTCGTGGCGGCTCGCTTTGCTGATCCTGGTCAACGTGCCGCTCGCGCTGATCGGCAGCGTGGCCGCACTGTGGCTCTCAAACCAGCCGCTGTCGGTGGCGTCCTTGATTGGCTTCATCACGCTGGCCGGGATTGCCGCGCGCAACGGCATTCTCAAGGTGAGCCACTACATCAACCTGTGCCGCTTTGAGGGCGAGCACTTTGGCGACGCCATGATCGTGCGCGGCTCGCTCGAACGGCTGGCACCGGTGCTGATGACCGCGCTGGCAGCGGCGCTGGCGCTGGCGCCGCTGCTGCTCGATGCCGAAGCACCGGGCGCGGAGATTTTGTATCCGGTGGCGGTGGTGATTTTTGGCGGCTTGATTACCTCAACACTTCTCGACAGTTTTATCACGCCTGCGCTGTTCCGCCTGACTGGCGAGAAACCGCTCAGGCACTTGCTGGCCCAACAGCAGGGAGAAATATTTTGAAACGGCCTCGGTCCACTCTGCCCAAGGCACCCGCCCACCTGCTTTCACCTCACCTTAACGGAGCCTGCCATGCCGATTCGCCCCGCTGTATTGCTGACACTTGCCCTCACCCTCGCCGCATCGCTGCCAGCCCAGGCCGGCAAAGACGGTCACGCCCCGCTCCACGGCGGCATCGTGGTGGAGACCAAAGCCTTCGATATTGAATTGACAGTCAAGCCTGACCTGGTGCGCGTGTATCTGCGCGATCACGGCAAGCCGGTGGCGATGGACGGCACCGGCGGCAAGATCACCTTGTTGGCGGGCGGTGTCAAGACCGAAGCACCGCTCAGTCTCGCAGGCGATGCGCTCGAAGCACGCGGCACGTTCAAGACCGCCGGCGCCAAAGCGGTGGTGGTGATTACCCGGCCCGGCAAAGCCCCGGTGACGGTGCGGTTTACGCTCAAGTGAGCGGTGCGGTGCAGGGCGATCACGCAAAGAACCACAGCGCAACACCAGCGGCCATCACCGCCGCACACATCACCGGCGCGCAGCGGCGAAACAACCCGGCGCTGCCGGCAAACCAGACCACGCCGAGTTTGAACACCGAGTTGGCCGCCACCGCCAGCACCACCGAGACTGCCACATTGGCGCTCGACAAGCTGCCCATGCCGTAGAGCTGCAGGCTCGACAGCGTGATCGCATCGACATCGGTCAGGCCCGACACCAGCGCCGCCAGATACGCGCCGCTGCTGCCGGCCACATCGACCAGCCACGCGGTCAGCAGCAGCACCACTGCGTAGAGCGCGGCAAAACCCAATGCGGTGTGCAGCTCGGCCGGGTTTTTGATGTCCGGCATGCCAAGCTCAGCGGCGGCCGGTGATGATGGGAGCGGTGCTGGTGCTGGTGCTGGTGCTGACGCTGACGCTGATGACGCTGATGCTGGTAACGCTGGCCATGCTGAGGATGCTGATGATGATGCCGGTGTCGCTGAGGACACCATCGCCAGCCCGCCAGCGCGCGGCCAGAGCAAGCCCGCCACCGCGACACCGGCTGCAAGCGCCGT
>JANOYK010000919.1:0-2142 GCA_031428855.1 Burkholderiales bacterium
GCCTTGCTCGCATCGAAAACAATGAAATTCTCGACAATATCCAGCAACCGCTCCTTGGCCAGCATGCCATTGAGCAACACTTCGGCCGCCACATCGCCTTTGTCTTTCTCGTTCAGGCGCTTCCACTCGCCGAAGTGCTCCCAGCTACTGGTGATCGAGCCATAACGCGCGTTGTCGCCATTGCTCACGATCAGAAACGCATTGTGGTGAAACGCATGCGCGATCACGTTCTCGTCAAGATAGTCACGCAAATTGCCGTCAAACCCGGCCCGGATGTTCTTGTACACCGCCTTGAGCTCAATGAACACCAGCGGCAGACCATTGACGAAACAAACCAGATCAGCCCGGCGGTTGTAGTTGGGCGTGCGCAAGCCGGTAATCTTGAGTTCACGCACCGCCAGAAAACGGTTGTTGCCGGCGTCACGAAAATCGATCACCCGCGCCTGCGCGTGGCGCGGCTGCCCCTGAGGGTCGCGGTAGCTCACCGGCACACCCTCGCGAATCATTTTGTAAAACGCCTGATTGTGTTGCAGCATCGAACGCGAATAATCGTGATGCGTCAGCCTAGCAACCGCTTCGTCAATCGCCCCCGCCGGCAATTGGGGGTTGAGCTTCGCCAGCGCCGCCCGCAGATCACGCGCCAGCACGACATCGCGCTCACTCGCGCGCGCCAGCGTGCCTGCCGCACCGAACGTCTCCTGGTTCCACGCGTAGACACTCTCCCAGCCCAGCACCTTTTCCAGATGCTCGGCAAAGGTGGCTTGCACCAGCCGGTCTTCGCTGTTGATGTCGGTGTAGGCCATGCGTTTTAAATTCACCTGTCGGACTGCAAGCTCATGCTATCCTCAAATGCAAGCTGGACTGGAAATTTCCGGTCGGCGCTGGGCCTCTGGAAACTTTCGGAGGCCTTTCGCTTTCTGTGGGGGAGCACTGAATCGCGAGGCCCCAACAGCCGCCATGAATCAATTTCTTTGGCTCACCTTTAGCTCACCTTTGGCTCATTAGGAAGCTAATGCGGAGCTTAAATACTGTTTAAAAACAAAAGCTTATATTTTTTCCGCTCCGCCTTCGGCGCAAATATTCAAAGAAAATTGCCAAATTAGCCGCGTTTTGAGCCAAAGAAAAAACCAATTACCCGTCGGTCAGGTGGTAGCGCGCAATCGCTCGCGCTCCATCCATGCTCACGGCAGACGCTTCGAGCAAATCGGCAAGCGCCCGCTTGAGCTGCGCCCGGCTTACTTCAGGGCCGATACGACTGCTGATCTCGCCAATTTTTGAACGCGGGTAGCGCCGCAAATCCTCACGCACCAACTCTTGTAGCCGGTGTGGCTCAATGCGCAGCAGAGTGGTTGGCACCTTCACACCAGCGCCACGCAGCAACTCCGGAGCAACGAAATACCGCATTGCGCTGGTGCGACCGGCGGTGTTCACCAACCCAAACGCCTGCAAGCGCCCCAGCCACCCAGCAAGCTCATCCGCCCCATCCGTCTCCAGCATGGCAGCCAACTCCCTGGCCGTCATGCCTTCACTCTGGGCCAACGCGCCGAGCGTAATGCGCTCGCGCTGCGTCAACTGAAAGCGCTCGTCCGCATCCGTCACCAGCCGCATCACCTCTGGCTTCACAATGCGCCGCTGAATCGTCACCTTCACCCAATCCACGCCCTCCTCCGGCACGGGAGCCGGGCGGCCTTGCGACAGCAGCCGGTCGTAGATCAGATCAAAACCGCTGCCCTCGCGCTCCATCAAACCCAGATCGTGGAACACCCGCGCCAGCCCCTCGTTGCGGCGCCGGCTGGCATGCAGCATGTTGCGCGGCGTCACCCCCAGCGGCAGGCGGCCCGGGTTCACCACCTCGAGCCGCTCCGGATGCAGATTGAGATAAATGTCGCCCTGCTGCGTATACGGCCGGTGCACCAGCGCATTCACCAGCAGCTCGCGCACCACCTTTTCGTCATAGGCCGGCACGCTGCGCCGGTACAGCCCCTCGGCCACCTCGTAGCTCTCGCGGAAATCCGGCACCTCGCGCCAGATCGCATCCACCAGTTCGACCGGCGACAGCGCGCAGTCGTCCCACAGCCACTTGTTGATCTTCTGCCGCTGCGCGTCGTACTTGATGGCCTGTACCAGCGGCGCCGTGCCCAG
>JANOYK010000920.1:0-2376 GCA_031428855.1 Burkholderiales bacterium
GAAACCAAAAACGCGCCGATCGCGTTCTCACCGGGTTTCCGCTGGGGCACCTCGCTGCTGCCAGGACAGGCCATCACGATGGATCACGTGATGGATCAAACCGCCATCACCTATCCCTATGTGACGCTCAACGAGTTCACCGGCGAGCAGATCAAGACCATCATGGAAGACGTGTGCGACAACCTGTTCAACCCCGACCCGTATTACCAGCAGGGCGGCGACATGGTGCGGGTTGGCGGCATGACTTACGCCTGCGATCCGCTGGCGAAGATGGGTGGCCGCATCAGCGACATGCGTCTGGGCGGCAGGCTGATCGAGGCCGACAAAAAATACAAAGTGGCGGGCTGGGCACCGGTGGCTGAGGGAGCCAAGGGAGAACCGGTTTGGGATTTGGTCGCCAACTACATGCGCGCAAAAAAAATCATCAAGCCGGTCAAACTCAATCTGCCGAAGATCAAGGGTATGGACGCCAATCCCGGCATTGCTTGACTCCGCGAAACCATGACGAGGCGAGCCGCGAAGAAGGCGGGCTGGCGCGCATCTATACCGTCATCAATAACAGCAATAACAGCAAGCGGCACAGCAAGACAGATGCAGCTTTACCTTTTTCAGCTAACCAGGAAACCATCACATGAACATTTCTTTCAACTCCGTTTCGCGCCTGATTGCGTGCGTCTGTGTCATCGCTGCGATGGCATTGCCGTGGGCGCAAGACGCGCGCGCACAAACTGCGCCGCGCAGCAAAGTGGTGTTCCAGGTCAGCGACGCCGACCCGGCCAAATGGAATCTCACTCTCAACAACGTCAAAAATGTGCAAACCGATCTGGGCGCAGCCAATGTCGATATTGAAATCGTCGCCTACGGCCCGGGCTTAGGGATGCTCAAAGCTGACTCTGTGGCAGGCAACCGTGTTGGCGAGGCGCTTGGTTCGGGAGTGTCCGTGGTCGCGTGTGAGAACACCATGAAAAACCAGAAAGTCTCGCGTGACGACATGCTGCCCAAAATCGGCTATGTCGATGCCGGCGTGGTGCAACTGATGAAGCGCCAGCAGCAAGGCTGGGCTTATGTGCGTCCTTGAGGATCCTGCGCGTAAACCGCAGCGGCAACACCGCGCCCGCCGCTGGCGGCAGGTGGCCGCTGCGCTCGCGCTAGCGCCGGTACTGCTTGCCGCGCCGTTGCTGACCGGCGGCAGCGCGTTGGCACAGACGCGCCGTGCCGCACCCGCCACCCTGCCGGCGCTTACCAATCTGGTAGCCGATGGTGCCCAAGCCCAAAAACAACACCTTCCGATTTTGGTGCTGGTCAGCATTGAGCATTGCCCGTATTGCGAGCAGATCCGGCGCTCGCACCTGATTCCGATGTCGCGCCAGGCCAACCCCGGCGTGCTGATCCGCGAAGTCGATTTGCGCTCGCAGCAGATGGTCAATGAAGGAGCGGGAAAAACCGCCACGCAGGCACAGTGGGCGCAGCGCTATGGCGCGCGCGTCGCGCCCACGGTACTGCTGATCGGCCCATCTGGTGAACTGCTGGCCGAGCCGCTGGTGGGGGCCAGCATTCCGGATTTTTATGGCGCGTATCTGACCGAACGGATCGAAACCGCGAAACGCAAATTGGCGGCATCTTGAATCAGCCATCACGAGGGCAATCTGTGGCGGCGCGTCTTGCGCTGCTCGCCACCGCGTTGCTCACGCTGCCGCTTGGCACGCGCGCTTTCGCGGTTGATGTGCGGTTTGATCCGGTCGCCCCCGGCATCTACGCCCACATCGGCGACAAGGGCGCGCGCACCGCCTTGAACGAGGGGTTGAACGCCAACATCGGTTTGATCGTCGCACCGGGCGGTGCAATTTTGATCGACAGCGGCGCGACGGTTTCGTCCGCGCGCGATATTCACGCTGCCGTCAAACGCATCACGCCGCTGCCGGTGAAATGGGTCATCAACACCGGCGGGCAGGATCACCGCTGGCTCGGCAACAGTTATTTCGCGGCGCTTGGCGCAGAGTTGATCGCGCACACCAGCGCACGTGCCGACATGCAGGCGCGCGGTGGTGACCAGTTGCAGGCCTTGCAACAAACTCTGGGCGGCAAGGCCGATGGCACCACGCCGATGCTGCCCACACGTCTGATCGAAGGGCGCGACGCTGTGCTTGATCTCGGCGGCATCAAGCTGGAGGTGCGCCATCGCGGCGCAGCGCATACACCGGGCGACCTGATGGTGCGCGTGCCATCGGCCAACACCGTCTTTAGCGGCGATGTGGTCTATGTCGAGCGCATGCTCGGCGTGATTCCGGTGAGCAATACCCGCACCTGGCTCGAAGCGTTTGACGCGCTGGCCGAGTGGAATCCCGCCATCATCGTGCCCGGCCACGGCGCTGTCAC
>JANOYK010000921.1:0-3108 GCA_031428855.1 Burkholderiales bacterium
GTGAGCTGGCGCGACATTCTGAAATCACTCGCGGCATTGCGCCGCGAAACGGCGCCGGCCTAAGAGCCGCTCCCGCCAACGATCTTGAAAGGGTGCGCTCAGCTCAGACCGGCTTCAAGCCCGGCTCAGCCCGGCTTCCAGCCTTGGGGCAAACGCGGCTTGTCGATCTTCGCCGCTTCGCACAGCACATCGGCAATGCCGGAAAAATCCATCGCGCCGCAATCGCGTGCGCGCGCCTGGCTGAACGATTCATGCACCGCTGCGCCCACTGGCATCGGCACCTTGGCCGCGTGCGCAGACGACAAAATCAGCGACATATCCTTGTGCGCCAGATCAATCGTAAAGCCGGGTGTGGTGTCGCCGGCCAGCACCTTGGAGGGAAAGTTCATGCGCAACTGGCCGTTGTTGGCCGAGGTGCCAAGCAGCACTTGCATGGTCTTGACCAGATCGAGGCCGAAGCGTTGTGACAGCGCCAGCGCTTCGCCGTTCACCTGCGTGAGCGTGATGGCGACGTAGTTGTTGACCAGCTTGGTGCGCCCGCCACTGCCGGTCGGGCCGCAGTGATAGATGGCGTTACCCATGGCTTCGCACAGCGGTTTGACGCGTGCGAAATCGGCGTCACTCGCGCCGATCATGAAGAGCGATTCGCCGCGGTCGGCGTGTTCGGCGAGGCGGCCGACCGGGGCATCGACCATCGTCAAGCCGTGTTTTTGTGCCGCCGCGTTGAGGCGGTCGGTGGCGAGCGGGTCGATGGTGCTCATATCCATGAACAGCGCGCCCTTCTTCGCGTTGGCGAAAATGCCGTCCGAGGCGTTGGCGACCTGCTCGACTTCAACCGAAGACGGCAGCATGGTGACGATGATGTCCGCACCTTCGACTGCCTGCTTGACCGTCGCTGCGCGCGTGGCACCCGCAGCAACAGCCGCATCGACCCCGGCTGGGTGAATGTCGTAGGCGGTGACTGCGAAGTCCTGCTTGACGAGGTTGATGGCCATGGGGCGGCCCATGCGCCCGAGGCCGATAAATCCGATCTTGTTCATGTGTGCTCCAGTGAAAATAAAAAAGGGCCGGGTGGGCTGCTTGAGCCGTGCTTGAACCGTGCTTGAACCGTGCTTGAACCTTGCTTGAACCTTGCTTGCACCGTGCTTGCACCAAGTTTGCACCACCCAGCACGCCTGCTGTGCTTGTCCAGGCGGCGTGACTCAGACTGGCTGATTCACGCCGCGCGGCTCAAACGGGCGTAAACATCGGCATCATCGCGCCAGGCTTGTCAGCCGTGCCGCCGTCGGCCTCCTGAAAGACCACGCGCACGCGCTGGCCGATCTTCAGGCTGCCGGGCACAAAGCCGGTAAGGTTGGTCATCATGCTGACGCCTTCGTCGAGCGTGACATAAGCGATGGTGTAAGGCACCGGTGCGCCGCGATGCAGGGTGCTGTAGGAGTAGATCGTGCCGCCTCCTTTGGCAGCGACCCACTCGGTGCCATCCGCGCCGCAGTGCGGGCAGATCACGCGCGGGTAGTAATGCACTTCGCCGCAGGCATTGCACTTGCCGATCAGCAGCGTGCCCTTTGCCGTAGCGTCGTAGAAGCGCTGGTTCTCCGGATTGACGAGGGGCGCGGGGAGTTTGCGCTCCGCAGGTGCCGCAGCTGCCGTGGCAGCAGTTTGTGTTTGCGTGCTCATGTTCAAGCCCTTTCCATGATGAGGGTGGCGCTGCAATGGCGCGACCCGAGGTTGCCGCCAATGCCCTGCGCGAGCGCGATGCTGCAGTTGGGCACTTGCACTTTTGCATGCGCTTCGCCGCGCAACTGGCGCACCGCTTCGATCACTTTGGTCATGCCGCCGCGGTTGGCCGGGTGGTTGTTGCACAGGCCGCCGCCGTCGGTGTTGAACGGCAGTTTGCCGGTGCCGGAGATCAGATTGCCGTCAGAGACGAATTTGCCACCTTCCCCCTTTTTGCAAAAGCCGAGGTCTTCGATCTGCATCAGCACGGTGATGGTGAAGCTGTCGTAGATGGAGGCGTATTGAATGTCGGCGTGCGTGACGCCGGCCTCGGCAAACGCGGCCGGGCCGGACCAGACCGCGCCGGTGTAAGTAAGGTCAACCTTGCCGCCCGACTGGTTCTTGGGCGCTTCGCCTGCGCCGAGAATATTGACCAGCGGGCGCTTGAGACTCTTGGCGATTTCGGGACGGGCGACGATCAGCGCACCGCCGCCATCGCTCACCACGCAGCAATCGAGGCGGTGCAGCGGGTCCACCACCAGCGGCGAGTTGACGACCTCTTCGACCGTCACCACATCGCGCAGCATCGCGTGCGGGTTGTGCTGGGCGTGATGTGATGCCGCCACCTTGATCCACGCCAGCTGCTCGCTGGTGGTGCCAAATTCGTGCATGTGGCGCATCGCCGCCATGCCGTAGCCGTTGGCGGTGCCGAGGCCATAGGAGAACTCGAAGCCAGCGTCAGGTGCCGCCGCGCCGTAGTTGCGCGCCTGCGTGCCGGAAGAGCCTTCCGAGCGCGGCCGGCCGGCGAGGGTGATGAGGGCGACATTGCATTTGCCGAGCGCAATCGCTTGGGCCGCGTGCGCGACGTGGACCAGATAGGACGAGCCGCCGACATCAGTCGAGTCCACATGGCGCACCTTGAGGCCCATGTAATCGACCATCGACAGCGGCCCTAAGCCGGGGGCGTCACCTGCGCAAAAGTAACCATCGATATCGTTTTTGGACAGACCCGCATCGAGCAGCGCGCCGCGCGCCGACTCGGCGTGCAGTTGCGCGACTGATTTATCCGGCGCTTTGCGCGTCGGGTGTTCATACGCGCCGACGATACAGGCTTGGCGTTTGATCGTCATGAGGCGGCCTTGGGGGTCATGGGTATCTCACTTCCTTTGACGTGACAGTGAAAATGGTTTGCGTACACCGTGACTTAGTTGGCACAGTTCCGCAGAAATAATGGGCTTTCTGTGATCTACTTCACAGACTACACCAGCGGGTGGGGAATAGACTGCATCGGTCTCCTCTGCCCTCCTTCCCTCCTCGGAAGGCAGTTTCAAACCGCAGCGCAACTCGCTGCGGTTTTTTTTGGGTGGCCCAAGAAGGTCTCCCAGAGCC
>JANOYK010000922.1:0-4201 GCA_031428855.1 Burkholderiales bacterium
CGGCCTCACCGGCCAGATCGACACCATCCATGCCGGCCAGCAAGCCGCACATGCGCTCACGGATGGCGGCGGAGTCTTCTACCAGATAGACCCGGATCGATTGTGCAGTGAGGTTGACCATGGACGCTAGTGTCCGGGTCACGCTGCACTTGCGCTATCAGCCGCGGCTGAACCGGGCTATCGGCGGGGTCTGAATTGCGCCATCAGCGGCGCTCCCGAGGGGGTAGGAATATTCCTACGGGGTCAGGCCGGCGCGGGCGGCCGCCTGGAGGTGCAGGCGCTGATTGCCGCGTGTTGTTTCCGCCCGCTGGCGGGGGGCGCCGGGGGGCGCCGGGGGGCGCTTAAGCGGGCGGATCGCCGTCACCCGCCAGCCCGTGGCTGATGGCGTAGCGGATCAGCTCGGTCTGGTTGGTCATGCGCATTTTTTGCAGGATGTGCGCTTTGTGGGTGCTGATGGTCTTGACCGAGAGGTTGAGCGCGGTGCCGGTGTCCGTCACCGATTTGCCTGCGACGATCAACTCGAACACCTGAAACTCGCGGTCACTCAGGCTGCTGTGCAGCGGCCCGTCGGTCTGCGGCATGGCCCCGAGCGCAAGCTGCTCGGCGACATCGGTGTTGATAAACGCGCCGCCCGCTGCCACCTTGCGGATGGCAGCGACCAGCAGGGTTGATGCGCTGTCTTTGGTCAGGTAGCCGGACGCACCGGCCTTGATCGCGCGCACTGCGTACTGCGGCTCTTCATGCATGCTCAGCACCAGGATGCGCAGCTTGGGCGCTTCGGCGCGCACCTGCTTTATCAATTCAGTGCCGCTTTTGCCCGGCATCGACATGTCGAGCAGCAGCACATCGAAGCCGCCTTCGCGCACCCGTGCCATCACCTCGTGGCCGTCGCGCGCTTCGCCGGTGATGGTGATTTCATTGACGGCGGTCAGAATTTGCTTGAGGCCTTCGCGCACCAGCGTATGGTCGTCGGCAATCACCAGGCGGATCATGGAGTGTCTTTCAGAGGGGGTTCCAGCGGAATCTGCACGGCGATGCGCGTGCCCGCGCCCGGCCCGCTGTCGATTGTCAAATCTCCATTGAGCATGCTGACGCGCTCGCGCAGGCCCATCAATCCGTAAGAGGCCGGCTTGCGCGGATCGGCGGTGGCAAAGCCGCGACCGTTGTCGTCGATCACCAGCGTGACATGGCTGGCATCTCTGCAGAGGGTGACGCGTACCGCATTGGCCTGGGCATGGCGCGCAGCGTTGGTGAGCGACTCTTGCAGGATGCGGAACACGGCGGTGGCGTAGGGTTCGTCCAGTTCGAAATCGGGCGTGGGGATGTCGAGGGTGCAGGCGGTGCCGGTGCGGCTGCGAAAGCCCTGCACCAGCCACTCGACGGCGGGCAGGAGGCCGAGGTCGTCGAGCATCAGGGGCCGCAGGTCGGCAGCGATGCGGCGGGTGGCGGCGACGGTGGCGGCGAGCATGGTATTCATCGCCGCGATTTTGGCGGTGAGCGGGTCAGCCATGCCTGGGGCAGGAGCAGGCTGGTGCGCGCTGATCCAGTTCAAATCCATTTTGAGGGCGGTGAGTGATTGCGCCAGTTCGTCATGCAGCTCGCGCGCGATGCGGCTTTTCTCCTGCTCGCGCACCGAGCTGGCGGCGGCGGCAAATTCGCGCAGTTCTTCGCGCGAGCGGGTAAGCGCGGCAAGTGACTGTTCGCGCTCGGTGATATCGCGCAGCATCACGGTGTAAAACTGGTTGCCGCCTTCGGTGATGTGGGAGATCGAGGCTTCAATCGGAAACTCTTCGCCATTGCGGCGCAGCCCGGTGACGATGCGCTGCGCCGCCATGCGCCGGTTGGCCGGGCCGGCGTTGCCGAATGCATGCACATGGGCAGTGTGCTGCGCGCGGAAGCGTTCGGGGATAAACCAGTCCAGCGGTGCGCCAATCGCCTCACGCGCGGTGCAGCCAAACACCTGTTCGGCGGCGCGGTTGAACAGCACGATGTGCTGATCCTGGTTGACGGTGATGATCGCCTCCATCGCCGAATCGAGGATGCTGCGCAGGCGTGCCTCGCTGCGCGCAAGCTCGCGTTCGGCGCGGGTGCGTTCGGTGATGTCGCGCAAGATCACGGTGAACAGGGTGCTGCCGTCCTCGGCATGCTGCGAAATCGAGGCTTCAATCGGGAACTCTTCACCATTGGCACGCAGCCCGAGCAAGGCGGGCTGGTCAAGGCCGGGCAGGGTGGTCTGGCCGCTGCCAAGCAGGGCGGACTGCCCACCCATGCGCCGCGAGGTCATGCCGGTCTGGCCGAACTGCTGGACATGGCCGGCGTGGGCGGCGCGATAGCGCGCGGGAATCAGCATGTCGAGCGGCTGGCCGAGCACGGCGGCGCGCGGCCACTGGAAGATTTTTTCGGCGGCGGCGTTGTACAACGCCACGCGCTGGTCAGCGTCGATCGAGATGATCGCGTCCATCGCCGATTCGAGAATGCCGGCCATGCGCGCCTCGGCGATGTGGAGCGCGCGCCGGGTGCTGCTTTCGTCTTGGTGGTCTTGCGCTGGTGGGGTCACGCCTGATGGCCTTCTGGAGTGGGGAGAAGTGCGAACCCTTGACCTGATGCGCCGCAGCAAAGGGATGATACCCGCATGCCGGTCTGCTGCTGCGGATTGTTTGAGTAGGCTGGGTTGAGCAGGTGGTTGCGCGCATTGTTGCGTGGCATGGCTGTGATATGCGCGCAGGGCCCCGCCGGCCAAGCAGGTTTGACCTGGATCAAGCAGCGGCAGCGGCGCAGCGGCATAGTACGCAGCATGCATGCGTCCCCTTCATCCTCCCCCTTTGCGGCGCTGTCACCCGCCCTGATCCGGCAGTTTGACCGGCCCGGGCCGTGCTACACCTCGTATCCGGCTGCGGACCGCTTTGTCGAGGCGTTTGACGCGCAGGCGCACAGCGCCTGGCTGGCGCGGCGCAACATCGGCGGCTTCGCGCGCCCCCTGTCGCTCTATGTGCATCTGCCGTTTTGCGAGTCGGCCTGCTACTTTTGCGCCTGCAACAAGGTCATTACGCGCGAGCATGCGCGCGCGCGCCACTACTTGCGCTATCTGGAGCGGGAGCTGGCATTGCAGCTCGCGCATCTCGATGGCAGCGGCTGTATTACCCATATGCACTGGGGCGGCGGCACCCCGGCGTTTTTGCGCCGCGGCGAACTGCGCAGTCTGATGCGCATGCTGCGCAATCAGTTCGAGTTCACGCCGGCGGCGCACCTGAGTATTGCGGTTGATCCGCGCACGGTGGACGCGGAGACGGTGGCCTTGCTGGCGGATCTGGGCTTTAACCGCATGACCCTGGGCGTGCAAGATTTTGACCCGGCGGTGCAGCGCGCAGTGAACCGCGATCAGCCGTTCGAGATGACGCAAGCGGTGATGCAGGCGGCGCGCGCGGCCGGGTTTGGCTCGGTCAGTGTGGAAGTGATGTACGGCTTGCCGAAACAAACGGTTGAGAGTTTCGCGCGCACCATCGAGCGCGTGCTGGCGCTTGATCCGGACCGCATCGCGCTCTACGGCTACGTCCATCAGCCGGCCCGCTTCAAGCTGCAGCGGCACATCGACCCTGCCGATGTGCCGCAGGCAGGTGCCATGCATGCTCTGTTTGTGCTGGCGGTGCAGCGCTTGGCGGAGGCGGGCTATGTGACGATTGGTCTCGGCCATTTCGCCAAACCGGCGGACGAACTGGCGCGGGCGCTGCGGTCAGGCCGCCTGTGGCGCAGTGTGGCGGGCTATAGCTGCGGGCCGGACGGCGATGTGCTGGCCATCGGCGTGTCGGCGATCAGCCAGATCGGGCCGGTCTACAGCCAGAACGCGCGCAGCCTTGACGGCTATTACGGCCGCCTCGATCAGCAGCAGTAGCCGGTGGCGCGCGGCATTGCGTTGTCGGCTGATGATCTGGTGCGGCGCAGCGTCATCATGGCGCTGGTTTGTCAGGGTGAAGTGGCGGCAGAGTCGATCGCGATTGCACACCTGATTGATTTTGCGCGCTACTTCGGGCGTGAACTGCGCGAACTGGCGGTGTTCGAGGCCGCCGGACTGGTCGATCTGCGCGAAGACGGCATCACGGTGACGCCCGCCGGGCGCTTGTTTCTGCGCGCGATTGCGATGGTGTTTGACCGTTATCTTGCTGCTGACGCAGCCCACATCGCGGGCGCGAAGATTATTTGAGAG
>JANOYK010000923.1:0-1539 GCA_031428855.1 Burkholderiales bacterium
GAGGCCAGAAAACCGACGCGCCAGATTTTTCCCGGTGCGCCCGCAGGAGCGGGTGGCGGTTGCGCGAGCGAAGTGAAAGGTGACGTGAACGTGCCGGCACCGAGGGCAAGCACGAGTTTGCGGCGGATGTTCATTTGAGTCTCCTTCTGACATACTGCGAAGAACGGCTACCACCAAGGGCTTGCGGCTGGTGGTAGCGCTTCGTACGGTCCGGAAAGCCGGCCTGGTTGATCGTGCTACGCTGTCTTACAAGCTGCTCATTTCGGTTCATCATGCCCGCCACCGTCACCATCCGCCTCGAAGACGCCCTGCAAAGCCGCCTCTCCAAGCTCTCGACTGCGACCGGTCGCACCCGCAGCGATCTGGTGCGCGAAGCGCTGGAACGCCAATTGGCGCTGATCGAGTTTTCCAGCGCGCGGCGCAAGACCCGCCCGTTTGCGGAACGCGCCGGCTGGCTTACCGACGAGGACGTGTTCGACGCTGTTTCTTGAAGGTTTTTCTCGACGCCAGCGTGCTGATCGCGGCCTTTGCCGCGCGCGGCCTGTGCGCCGATGTGTTTCGCCTGGCCGCCACCGATCACGAGTTGCTGATTGGTGCGCCGGTGCTGGTCGAAATGCGCCGCATCCTGGAAACCAAATTGCGCATGCCCGCAGCGGCGCGCAATGAAGTGCTGGCGGTGTTGCGTCGTTTTACCCAGGCGCCGGCGGCGCGCGCGCCCTGGCCTTTGGGCATCAACGATCCTGATGACGAGTGGGTGGTGGCCTGCGCCATCGCCGCTGTTGCGGATGTGTTCGTGACTGGCGACAAGGCGCTGCTCGGCTTGCAACGCGTGCGAAACATGCCGCTCATCTCGCCGCGCGAATTCTGGACGCAGATGACTGCTGCGTAAAGGCATGGATTGCAAGCGGGTCGGACAGGTTGCAATCATTCAATCACCCTGTCCGCACTGATCAACAGCGCCTGCGGAATCTTCAGCCCCAATGCCTTCGCGGTCCTGCTGTTGATCACCAACTCGATCTTGGTCGGCTGCTCCACCGGCAGGTCGGCCGGCTTGGCGCCCTTGAATATCCTGTCGACGTAATACGCCGCACGTCGAAAGTGCTCATGAAGATTGGTGCCATAGCTCATCAGGCCGCCGGCTTCCGGATTGACGCTCGATCCGGTCATCGACGG
Organism: Burkholderiales bacterium; assembly: GCA_031428855.1. Taxonomy (GTDB): domain Bacteria; phylum Pseudomonadota; class Gammaproteobacteria; order Burkholderiales; family JAEUOS01; genus CANJDH01. The sequence goes on from JANOYK010000923.1 coordinate 1,174, forward strand.
CAGCCAGTATTTCAGGGCAAGCGCGGCGATCTGCTGACTGCGCTGCTGAAAAAACGGTGTCTGCAACACCAGCACTGCGCCGGCGTCTTGCGCGCGCATCTGGGTGAATGCGGTGTCGATCTGATCCGGGGTCGCCGCTTCGAACGGCAACATGCGGATGCCGAGTGTCTTCGCCGCCACCACGCTGCTTTGATAGCGTGTCAATGCGGAGGGGGAGTTGGGAAACACCAGCACCGCGACCCGCGTCACCTTGGGCACTGTGGCGGCGGTCATGGTCAGCAGCATTTCCAGTTGTTTGGGTACGAGGTCACCAATGATGGGGGTCACGCCGGTGATATTGCCGCCGGGCCGCGCCAGGCTCTTGAC
>JANOYK010000924.1:0-2539 GCA_031428855.1 Burkholderiales bacterium
CACCGTGCCGGGCTGGGCGATGAAGTCAATGCCCTCATGCTGGGCATGCTGGCCGGTGATCGGGTCAATGCGGGTGCCAAACCCCGACACATTGAATTCGGCGTCCACTGGCAACACCGTCGGCAGGCGCTTCGATTTCAGCCGGGCGTTGAACAGTTCTGACTCGACCACATTAAAGTAATCGGCGCGGCCTTCCACCCCGCGCGCGAGACGATCCAACTCTTTGGAAAACTCTTCCATGGTGAAGGTGCGCATGCCCGGCAGGGCTGCGCCGCCGCGGCCCGGCACCTCGCCAGGGCGAAAATCCTGCGGCTTGACACCAGCCAGGCCGGAGACCCGCTCGCCGAGCGCATCCAGACGCATCAACTGCGCCTGCATCTCGCCCAGCTTGATCGCCATGGCATCGAGATTTTGACGCGTGTATTCGGCGTTTTTGCGGCTCTCGCCGGCCTTGAATTGGCCAACCAGGTCCTGCAACACCGGCAGTTTGATCTCGACCGCATAGCGGAAGGTCACGAAATAGAGCGCGGCCGCGATCACCACCACGCTCACGGCCAGCAACGATGCGGCCACAGCTGCATGGCGCGCCGTCAGCGTCACCGACTTCGGGGTTGCCAGCCGGTGCGCAAAAACAATAATATGCATGTTCAATCTCCTCCTGCCATTTACCACCACTGCCGCCCCCCGGTCTCGTCCTGCAAGAGAGAGGGGGAAGCGCAACCAGCCTGCCAGCGCCCGCATGCCGCCAAAACCATTCAATGCCGACGACCATCTGGCCGGCGCTTACGCTGTCAGGGATGAAACCTTGGGTCCGCTGGCGGAACGCGCCATCGGACTGATCGCGCTGCGAAAAATTTTCCGGGAAGCCGTCCCGGCCGGTCTTGCCGATGCCTGTGAAGTCGCCAACCTGCGCAGCGACACCCTGGTGATTCTGGCTGATACCAGCGCCTGCGCCGCCAAACTCAAACAACTCGGCCCGCGCCTGATTGCCTTGTTTCAAAAACGGGGATGGCAGGTTAACGCAATAAAAATATCAGTGCAAGGAAGCTAGGATCGTTGTGGCACAACGTTCTTGCGGCATGGAGGCGGGAAAGTGTTGCGCCCCAAGGGTTTTCGAAGGGTGAAAATTTATGCCAACAACATGAGTTTATATGTGAGCAACCACTTTCGATATTGTTAAAGCAGCACAAGTCTCTCAAACAAAAGACCGGAAAAAAACAGGATCGCCAGGGCCACCGTGCCGACAAAAATCCGCTGTGCCAAGCGCCAAAACAGCGGATTGCGGGTAATCAGATATAGCGCAACCGAGGCGCAAGCGGCCAGCCCGGCGATCAAAAACAGCCAGCGCGCGATCAGCATGACCGTTCGAGCACCGTCGCCATTGCCCTGCGCTCCAGACCGGCCCGGACTACCACGCAGCGGCCAGGCCGGCAGCGGGCCGCAGATAAGCCGGCGCGCCGGCCGCGTCGTCAAACGTGACGAACTCGTGCGCCGAGACATCGGCCAACAGAGCGCGCACCAGTTTGTTGTTCAGGGCGTGGCCCGATTTGTGGGCCGAGTAAGCACCGAGCAGCGGATAGCCGGCAATATAGAGGTCGCCGATGGCATCGAGAATCTTGTGTTTGACGAATTCGTCGGCATAGCGCAAGCCGTCGCTGTTGAGGACGCGAAATTCGTCCATCACGATGGCGTTGTCCATGCTGCCGCCGAGCGCGAGGCCATTGGCGCGCATGGCTTCAACATCGCGCGTGAAACCGAAGGTGCGGGCGCGCGCAATCTCACGGGTATACGGCGTGGCGGCAAAATCGAAGTGTGCCGACTGGCCGGTTTTGTCGACCGCCGGATGGTTGAAATCAATCGAAAAGTCGAGCTTGAAGCCGTGGTGCGGGGTCAGGCGCGCCCATTTTGACGAGGGGTCTGCGGCGTCATCGCCCTCGCGCACTTCCACCGTCCGGGTCACTCGCAAAAACCGTTTCGCCGCGCCCTGCTCTTCAATCCCGGCCGACTGGATCAGGTAGACGAAGGACGCCGCGCTGCCATCCAGAATCGGGATTTCGGGAGCCGATACGTCAACGTAGGCATTGTCAATCCCGAGCCCGCACAGGGCCGACATCAAGTGTTCCACCGTCGAGACGCGGACTTCACCGTCCGGGCCATCGACAATCAGGCAGGACGACATGCGCGTATCGCGCACCACGTGCGCACGCGCCGGCAGATCTACCGGCGCCGCCAGATCGATGCGGCGAAACACGATGCCAGTATTGACGGCGGCCGGCCGGATCGCCAGACGCACTTTGTCGCCGGTGTGCAGGCCGACACCGGTGGTGGCAACTTGCGCTTTCAAGGTTCGCTGCTTGAGCATAGCGGCGGATTTTATCATCCGGCCCGGGCAGTTTTCCCCCGCTGTTACCCTCTGCTGTTACCCCCTGCCATTACCCTGGCCGTTACCCCCTGCAGTTACCCCCTCCTCGCGGCGCCTGGCGCTGCCAGCCGGGCCAGCGTGGCCAGCCGCCGTGCAGCACCAGATGCAGCATCAAGC
>JANOYK010000925.1:0-8807 GCA_031428855.1 Burkholderiales bacterium
GGCGGCGCATCCGGTCTGGGCGCAGCCACGGTGAAATTACTCGCCGCCAACGGCGGCAAGGTGGCGATTGCCGACCTCAACCCGGCACTCGGCGAAGCCCTCGCCAAGGAAACCGGCGCAATTTTCATCCAATGCGATGTCACCAGTGAGGCCGATGGCCAGGCCGCCGTGGCAGCCACCGTCAAGGCATTCGGCGGCGTCAACGGCCTGATCAACTGCGCCGGCATCGGCAGTGCCGAAAAAACCACCGGCAAAAACGGCCCGCACAATCTGGCCGGTTTCACCCGCGTGATCCAGATCAACCTGATCGGCACCTTCAACATGATCCGCCTCGCCGCCACCGCGATGCTGAACAACCAGCCCAACGCCGCCGGTGAGCGCGGCGTGCTCATCAACACTGCGTCAGTGGCGGCCTACGACGGCCAGATTGGCCAAGCCGCCTACGCCGCCTCGAAAGGCGGCATCGTCGGCATGACCCTGCCGATTGCGCGCGATCTGTCGCGTGACGGCATCCGCTGCGTCACTATCGCACCCGGGCTGTTCCTCACGCCGCTGTTGCAAGGGCTGTCGCCCGAAGTGCAGGAGTCACTCGGCAAACAAGTGCCGTTCCCGTCGCGCCTCGGCCGTCCGGACGAATACGCCAGCCTGGCCCGCCACATCATCGAAAACGAAATGCTCAACGGCGAGACGATCCGCTTGGATGGCGCGATCCGGATGGCACCGCGCTAAGCGGACAGTGCCACTAAAACCGTTGGTGGGAGCGGCTTTGCGCCGCATCCCTCGCCGTACTCCCTAAAAGCGCTGCGGTGGCGGCGCGCTAATTCAAGCGCGCCGCTGCAATCGTGCTGGCGGCCAGTTGCGCGGCAACGCTTTCGGCATCGTCCGCCTTTGGCCGCGCCGCCGCGTAGTGGCTTAGATCTTCCTGTGCGGCACGCGGGCATTCGAGCCGTGCGTACATCAGGCCGCGGTCGCGCCGCTCCTCGGGCACATCGGGCAGCAGAATCACCAGACGCTGCATCACACCGAGCGCCTTGTCATATTCATGCGCTTCGAGATAAATCGCCTTGAGGTTGCGCAGCAGGCGCGCGAGGATCTGGCGCGGCGTCGCTGGCTCCAGGAAATCTTCCAAGGGCAAACCCTTGGCCGTTTCGGTATCGGTGAATTGCGCCAGCCGCTGGCGCAGTTCTTCTTCAGACAGTGAGCGCCCGCCCGCAAACGGGTCGAGCACCAACTCGCCGCCGCTGACGCGCACCTTGACCAGAAAATGGCCGGGGAACGACACGCCCTTAAGTTTTAACCCGAGGCGCTGGCCGATCTCCAGATACAAAATCGACAGCGTGATCGGAATGCCGGTCTTGCGCGTCAGCACATCGTTCAAAAAACTGTTGCGCGGGTCGTAGTACGAATCAGCGTTGCCGGAGAAACCGAGTTCACTGAACAAATAATTATTAAGCGCCACCAGACGGTGCGTCACCGAAAAATCAGCCGGTAGGCGGTTGCGCAGTTTGGCGGCAAGCGCTTCAATGCTGTCCAACTGGCTGCGGATATCGAGATCGGGATAGGTGTCCTGCGCGCACAACAGCGCCGCCTCAGCCAGATCAATTTTCACGCGCTCCGGCGCTACCGCGTCGGCAAAGCGCTGCAAGGGTTCGTTCGCCAAGCTAGACCTTCCTTTTGAAGTCCTTGATCCGGAAACCGGCAACACCCAAGACGCAAAAATACACCAGAGCGCCCGCGCTGACAATCCCCGCCAGCCAGGCCACGCGCAGCCAGGGCGCAGATTGCAACGCGATCCAGCGCGCTGCGCCCGGATCCAGCGCCCACAGCGCCGTGCCCATCACCGCCAGCGCCAGTGCCACCTTGCCGTAAAACACCGCCCAGCCCGGCAGCGGCACATAGCTGCCACTGCGGCGCAAACCGCGCCAAAGCAGGAAGGCGTTGATGCAGGCACCCAAACCGATCGCCAGCGCCAGGCCAGCGTGTTTGAGCGTGCCGACAAACGCCGCATTCATTACTTGGGTCAGCACCAATGTCAGCACCGCAATCTTGACCGGCGTGCGGATATCACCGCGCGCATAAAACCCGGGAGCCAGCACCTTGACCAGAATCAGCCCGACCAGCCCGGCTGCATAGGCCACCAGCGCAAAGCGGGTCTGCTCGACATCGTGCGCGGCAAATGCGCCGTAGTGATACAGCGTCGTCACCAGCGGCGTCGCCAGCATGGCGAGGCCCAGCGCAGCGGGCAGCGCCAGCATAAACGTCAGGCGCAAACCCCAATCGAGCAAACCGGAAAACTGCGCGCCGTCAGTCTGCGCAGCAGCCTTCGACAAACTCGGCAGCAAGATCGTACCGAGCGCCACCCCGAGCATGCCGGCCGGAAACTCCATCAGCCGATCCGCGTAATACAGCCACGACACGCTGCCGCTGACCAAAAACGACGCGATGATGGTGTTAATCAACAAGCTGATCTGTGCCACCGACACGCCAAACAGGGCCGGCCCCATCTGGCGCAGGATGCGGCGCACGCCTTCATGTTTCCAGTCAAACCGGAAGCGCGGCGTCATGCCGATGCGGCGCAATGCCGGCCACTGAAACGCCAACTGCACAATCCCGCCAATCAGCACTGCCCACGCCAGCGCCATCACCGGCGGATCGACATGCGGCGCAAGCCACAAGGCGCAACCGATGAACGACAGATTGAGCAGCACGGGAGTGACGGCCGGCACTGAAAAGCGGCTCCAGGTATTGAGCACCGCCCCGGCAAACGCGGTCAGCGCGATAAACAAAATGTACGGAAACGTGATCTTCAGCATCGCCACCGTGACCGCGAACTTGGACGCATCGGCGGCAAAGCCGGGCGCGCTCACGTAAATGATGAGGGGGGCGGCGATGACGCCGAGCAGCGTGGTCACAGCCAATATCACGCTCAGTGCGCCGAAGGTATGGTCAATCAGCGAGCGCGTAGCGGCCTCATCACCGGCGTTTTTGCTCTGTGCCAGCAGCGGCACAAACGCCTGCGAAAACGCGCCCTCGGCAAACAGGCGGCGCAGCAGATTGGGAATCCGGAACGCGACAAAAAACGCGTCGGTATAGAGGCTCGCACCGAACGCGCGGGCGATCAAAAACTCGCGGGCGAGACCGGTGATTCGCGACAACAGCGTAAAGCTGCTGACTTTTGCAAGAGCGCCCAGGAGGTTCACGGGGGAAGAGTATACCGGCCAGTGCCGGCGCGGCACCGGTTCTGGCGCAACATCCTCAACCGGCCCGCTTCTGGCCGCGCCCGCGCCCGCTTTTGGGCATAAATTTGCCAAAAAGTCCTTGAATTTGCTATAATTCTCGATTACCCAATTTCCACCCCGCGCAGTCGTCACTGCCCCTACACCCTTAACACCCTACCGACATTTATGGCAACCGGACAAAAAGCAAAGCAGAAGATCGTACGCCTGGCCTCAGGCCGCAAGCGCGCACGCCAGGCAATCAAAGCGAACGCGAACAATTCGAGCCTGCGCTCGAAATTGCGCACCGCGATCAAGGCGGTTCGCAAGGCCATCACCGGCGGCGACAAAAAAGTGGCCACCGAGTCCTTCAAGACCGCACAAGGCGTAATCGACACCATCGCCGACAAGCGCATTGTTCACAAGAACAAAGCGTCGCGCGACAAGAGCCGTCTCTCGGCTGCCGTCAAGGCCATGGCTTAAGCTGCTGCCTGCGTGAAAAAAAGCCGCCTGGTTTGGGCGGCTTTTTTATGGGGGCGGTTTTTTTATGGCCAGTCATTATTGGCGGGCGGGTTGCGCCCTTTCGCAGATTGTTTTCTTGCGCCGCGCCATTACCGCGCCGGCGATCCCAAATCTGCGTCATCCTCATCGCGCTCCTTGATCCTTCCGGGCCGCATGTTCAGTTCGTTGTCCTTCGCGAAATTGAGCAAAAAAGCATGTGCCATCGGCTCCAGCTCTTTGAGACGCACATCAACGACCACGCAGCGCACACCGGCTGACGTGATCGGAAAGCAATACGGCGAATACCCCAGCCGCCCATCACCACCGAACGACGACACGCAGCCGGCCAGCCGCTCAGCCCAGTCACTCGGACGAAACGGCATGCCATCAAGGGTGCTGCCCATGATGACAATCTCCAGGGATTCGGCGGCCATTGTTGGGTTTCGGCGGGGACGTTAAACGTCCGCTCAATCGGTGAATGCTGACAGGAACTGTACGGAAACTGGCGCGCTGCAAACGTCAGTTTATCAGTCGAAGCAGATGCAAGTGCCGTGCCGTCTTCGGGCGCGGGATGCGACGGTTAAAATTGCTGCCTGCTCTCGCTCACCGCTCTGCTTGCTGTCCTCACTCGCCGCTCCCACTCGCCGCTCTCACTCACTCTCGCCACCCACCATGCAATCCGTCGCTGTCTTCTGCGGTTCCAACACCGGCACCAATCCGCTCTACTGCGAAGCCGCACAGCACGCCGGCCGCGTGATTGCAGAGCGCGGCCTCACACTGGTCTATGGTGGCGGCAATCGCGGCCTGATGGGCACCGTGGCTGATGCGGCGCTCGATGCCGGCGGCCAGGTGCATGGTGTCATCACTGGCTATCTGAAGGATCGCGAACTGATGCATCCGCGCATTCAGGTGTGTGAAATCGTCACCACCATGGCGGAGCGCAAACACCGTTTCGCTGAGCTGTGCGATGCCTTTCTGGTGCTGCCCGGCGGCATCGGCACACTCGAAGAAACCGGCGACATGTGGAGCCGCGCGCAGTTGGGCGGCCTCAAAAAACCGATCGGCATCGTCAACACCAATGGCTTTTACGACCCGTTTCTGGCGCAGATTGAGCGCATGATTAACGATGGCTTTTTGCCAGCGCAGCAAAAGGAGTGGCTGTTTGTCAGCACCGATACCGGCCATGTGCTCGATGCCCTGGCGCGCTACGAGCCGCATGATGTGTCCAAGTGGATTTGATGTGACACGGTGACCCGGTGACGTTCAACCTGATGTACCCGCTCGCACGCGCTGCGCTGTTCCGGCTTGATCCGGAACACGCGCATGCGTTAACGATGAAGAGTCTGACCGCGCTGGCTGCCACCCTCCCCGGTCGCCTCGCACTGCAAGCCGCTGCGCCGCCGGTGCCATCCGATCCGCGCACGCTGATGGGCATCACCTTTCCCAACCCGGTGGGCCTGGCTGCCGGTGCCGACAAAAACGGCGAATGCATTGCAGGGTTCGGCGCGCTCGGATTCGGCTTTCTCGAGCTGGGCGGCATCACGCCGCGCCCGCAGCCGGGCAACCCCAAGCCGCGCGTATTCCGCATTCCCAAAGCGCGCGCCATCATCAACCGCTTGGGCTTCAACAATCTGGGCGTCGATGTTCTGGTCGAGCGTTTGAAAACCACAAAATACAAGGGCATCATCGGCGTCAACCTCGGCAAAAATCTTGACACCCCGATTGACACTGCCGTCGAAGACTACGCCCACTGCTACGTCAAGACCTACCCGCACGTGCAGTTCGCCACCGTCAATGTGTCCTCGCCCAACACCAAAAACCTGCGCCAGTTGCAGAACGAGGATGAACTCGCCGGCATCATGAAGCGCATGAAGCGCGAGCAGGATCGCTTGTCAGACCGGCACGGCAAATACGTGCCAGTGCTGTTGAAAATCGCACCCGACCTCGAAGACGCGCAGATCGAAGCCATCGCCCGCCTGCTAGTCAAACACAAGATCGATGGCGTCACCGCCACCAACACCACGGTTGCGCGCGACGCCGTGCATGGTCAGCCCCACGCCGATGAGGCCGGCGGCCTGTCCGGAGCGCCGGTGTTTCAACCATCAAACCGGGTGATCCGCCAACTGGCGAAACATCTTGATGGCGCGCTGCCCATCATCGGCGTCGGCGGCATCATGAGCGGCAACGATGCCAAGGCCAAGATGGAAGCCGGTGCCAGCCTGGTGCAGTTTTATACCGGCCTGATTTATCGCGGGCCGGGTCTGGTGGCCGAAGCAGCGCGTGCCTTGCGCGCCTAGCGCTCGGCCACGAGGCGCGCAATCTGCGCGCCCAGCGCGAGGTCATCGACCTGGCCAAACTGGTGGGTGCGCACCAAGCCTTGGCGGTCAATCAGAATCAGCGTTGGCGTGCCGCGCATCGCATAGCGCGACATCGTGAGCGGCATCGGATCATCGCCCTCATGCCGGTCAATCCCGACCGGGAAGGTGACACGGAATTCATGCACGAATGCCCGCAATCCGGCCTCGCGCATAGCCTCGTGGTGCTCGAACACCGTGTGCAATCCGATCACCTGGACGTCTTCACGCGCAAACAAATCGTGAACCCGCTGCGCCTGCGGCACGCCGTGCAAGACGCAGCCCGGACACAGCATCTGGAACGCGTGCAGCAGCACCACCTTGCCGCGCAAACCGGCCAGCTGCAATGGCGCAGGCGTGTTGAGCCATACCGTCATATCAAGTTCGGGAGCGGTTTGTACCATGTCAGGGCCTCCTATAATTGACCGTTGGTGCGGTGTAAATAATGCAGACAGAACGCTGGTGCAGCGCCAACCTCGCCTTGACGGCGTGCACCGGGCAAGTCAGCGGTGCCATGAAAATCAGTTTACTGACTGCGGTCAGCAGGGAGCGTAAATGATTGTCGGTGTTCCGCGCGAAGTCAAAGACGGCGAGTTTCGCGTTGGTCTCACACCTGACGGCGCGCGCGAACTGAGCCGCGCGGGCCACGCAGTGCGGATCGAGCGTGGTGCGGGCGCAGACGTGGGGTTCGATGACGCGCAGTACGCCGCCGCCGGCGCGCACATCGCCGCAAGCGCGCGTGAGGTGTACGCAACGGACCTGGTGCTCAAGGTCAAGGAAATTTACCCGCAGGAATACGCGCTGTTGCGCCCCGGCCTCATCACCTTTTGTTTTCAGCATTTCGCGCCCGCGCCGGCACTGCTGCAGGCCTGCCTCGATGCGCGCGTCACCGCCATCGCGTTTGAAACCGTGGGGCAGTCGAGCGGTTTGCCGGTGCTCAAACCCATGTCGGAAATTGCCGGGCGCTTGTCGCTGCAAATGGCGATGTGGGCGTTACAAACCGTCAACCGCGGCTCAGGGGTGCTGCTGCAAGGCACGCCATCGGTAGCGCCGGGCAAGGTGGTCATCATCGGCGCGGGCGCTGCGGGTTCCAACGCGGCGCATGTCGCTGTCAGCCTTGGCTGCAACACGGTGGTGTTCGCGCGCTCGCGTGCGCGGCTTGATCTGTTGGACCCGGCATGGCCCGGAAAAATCACCACGCATGTTTACGACGCCGCCACCCTCGCACGCGAAATCGCCGGTGCTGATGCCGTGATCGGTGCCGTGCTCAACCCGGGACGGACCAGCCCCACCCTCATCACCCGCGCCATGCTGCGCAGCATGCGGCCCGGTTCCGTGTTCATTGACATCGGCATCGACCAAAAGGGCATTGCCGAAACATCACGCCCCACCTCTCACGCCGCGCCGCTGTTTGCCGAAGAGGGCATCGTGCATTACTGCGTGCCTAACATGCCCGCCGCCGTAGCGCGCACCGCCACGCTGGCGCTCGCGCAAGCCACACTGCCTTATGTGAAAGCCTTGTGTACCAAGGGTCTTCAGGCAGCTGTCACATCTGATGCGGGGTTGCGCGAGGGAGTGCAGTTGCACGATGGACAGGTGGTGCATGCCCTGTTGGCGCGTGATACCGCGCGCGCATTCAGCGCTTTACCAGCACGCTGGTAACCAGACTGGTTACCAGCCACCTTCCCGCTTTATCATGCTGAACAACTGGCAGCGAGAGACAATCCGTCAAACTTGCCTGCTACAAGGAGACCACTTCATGCATCGTATTGTCCGCACCGCCCTGTCGGCCGCCCTCATTCTGGGCGCGGCTTCCGGTTCATCGCTCGCACTGGCCCAAGCTTGGCCGTCCAAACCGATCCGCATGATCGTGCCCTACACGCCGGGCGGCTACACCGACACGATGGCGCGCGGCGTCGGCGAGCCGCTGGCGCGCGCGCTCGGCACCAGCATGATTTACGACAACAAGCCGGGGGCCAACAGCATTCTCGGTGTCGACATTCTCGCCAAGTCCGCACCGGACGGCTACACCCTCGCCACCGTCATCGCCGCGCACTCGGCCAACGCCACGCTCTACCCCAAGCTGCCGTTTGACGTGATGAAAGATTTCGTGCCGGTCTCGGTCACGTCGTTGTCGCCGCTGATCCTGGTGGTCAACAACGATTTTCCGGCCAAGACGGTGGCCGAGTTCCTCGCCTATGCCCGCACCAACCCGGGCAAGATCAATTTCGGCTCGTCCGGCACCGGCGCTGCTGCGCACTTGACGATGGAATATCTGCAAACCCTCACCGGCACCAAAATGCAACACATTCCCTACAAAGGCACGGCACCGCTGCTCACCGATCTCATCGGCGGGCAGATTGGCGTGGCGTTTGATGCCACCTCGCTGATGATGCCGCATATACGCGGCGGCAAGATTCGCGGACTCGCCACCACTGCGGATAAACGGGTTGCCGGTGCGCTCGACTATCCCACCATGATCGAAAGTGGTGTCCCCGGTTTTGTATCGGGCACCTGGTCGATGGTGCTGGCCCCGGCCGGCACGCCGCCCGGCATCGTCAACCGCCTGTCATCCGAGATCGCCAAGATCGCGCGCACACCAGCCTTTCGCGAAAAGTTCGAGTCGCAGGGCATCATCCCGGTCGGCAACACGCCGGAGGAAGCGGCGGCGTTTTTGAAAGACGAAGTCGCCAAGTGGAGCCGCGTGATTCGCGATGCCAATGTGAAGGTTGAGTGA
>JANOYK010000926.1:0-1926 GCA_031428855.1 Burkholderiales bacterium
GGCCTCGACATACCCGAGGTGTCACTGGTCGCGATTCTGGATGCAGACAAAGAGGGCTTTTTGCGCAGCGAGCGCAGCCTGATTCAAACCATCGGCCGCGCTGCGCGCCACATCAACGGCACCGCGATTTTGTATGCTGACCGCATCACCGACTCGATGCAGCGCGCGATGGGTGAAACCAACCGCCGCCGCACCAAGCAGGTCGCCTTCAATCTGCTGCACGGCATCACGCCCAAGGGTGTCGAGAAACGCATCAAGGACATTCTCGACGGCGTGTATGACCCGGAAGTGGCCAAGGCACAAGCCGAAGACCACAAAATCACGGCGCAGTACGAAGTGATGAGCGAAAAACAAATCGCCAAGCAAATCGGGAAAATGGAAAAGCAGATGTACGACTACGCCAAGAATCTGGAGTTTGAAAAAGCCGGGCAGGCGCGCGATGAATTGGCCAAACTGAAGGAGCGATTGTTTGGGGTGGGCGGCACCAATGTGATTGCGATCAAGGCGGCTTGATGCCGGGATTTTCGCTATACTTTGTGTATTCGATACACATATGAGGTGTAAGCATGCGCACCAATATTGACCTGGACGACAAACTCGTCGCCAAACTGATGAAAAAAACCGGTGCTTCCACCAAGCGCGAGGCGGTGCATATTGCGATGCGGGAGATGGTCAAAGAGCCTCCGGATTATTCCGAGGTGCTCAAGTTGTTCGGCTCCGGCGCGCTGGCTCCCAATTACGACCCGAAGAATCCTGCCGCTGACTTGCCCAAGCGCCGTGCTGCGTAGACTTGGCCGGGACTAACTTGGCATGATTGTCGATAGCTCGGTTTGGGTGGACTATCTCAGCAAACGTCCAGGGGTTGCCGCGCACGCGTTGCGAAGTTTTCTTGCAAATGGCGGAACTGTTTATTTGACCCCCGTCATCGTGCAAGAGGTGTTGCAGGGCGCGCGGGATGCGGCGCATCTCGCGTCGTTGAGCCGGACGCTGGCGATATTTCCGCTATGTCACTCTGCTGATGCGCGTGCCAGCGCCTTAGAGGCCGGCGCGCTCTATGCGCGTTGCCGCTGGCAAGGTGTCACGATCCGTTCTCCACACGATTGCTTGATTGCCGTGATCGCAATCGAAGCCCGTCTGCCGGTGATGACGCTGGATCGTGATTTCGTTTTTTTGCGCAGTCTCGACGCCCGGTTGCAGTTGGTTGATTCTCAGATGCAACATTAATCCGCCATGCCTATCTTTGAATCTGGTTTGTCTGCTGGCAGTGCTGACTTTGCGATCAATCGTGAACGCATGCTGGCGCAACTCGACGAAGCGCGCGCACTGGAGCGCCGCACCCTTGATAAATCCGCGTCAGCCAAACCACTGTTCGATAAACGCGGCCAGTTGCTGCCGCGCGAGCGCATTGCTTTGCTTCTCGACCCGGGCGCGCCATTCATTGAGTTGTCTGCCCTGGCAGGCTATTTGTTTGACCGGCCCGATCCGGACAAGAGCATTCCTGGCGGCGGCTCGATCAGCGGGATTGGGTTTGTGTCGGGTGTGCGCTGCGTCATCATGGCGTCCGACTCGGCGATTGAGGCGGGGTCGATCCGGCCGATGGGGCAGGAGAAGATGATCCGCGCGCAGATGATTGCGCTGGAAAACAAGCTGCCCTACGTGCATTTGGTGCAGAGTGCCGGAGCTAATCTGCCGCAGTACAAGGTTGAGGGTTTTGTGCGTGGCGGGGCGATTTTTCGTAACCTCGCGCGTTTGTCGGCGGCGGGATTGCCGGTGGTGAACGTGGTGCATGGTTCGTCCACCGCCGGCGGCGCATACATGCCGGGGCTGTCGGACTACGTGATTATGGTGCGCGGCAATGCGCGTGCGTTTCTGGCCGGGCCACCCTTGTTGAAGGCGGCGACCGGCGAGATTGCGACTGAAGAAGAA
>JANOYK010000927.1:0-1658 GCA_031428855.1 Burkholderiales bacterium
CAGGGTGAAGTGGTGGCCGTGCTCGGCGCTAATGGTGCCGGCAAGACCACCCTGCTGCGCGCAATCCACGGCTTGATCGCACCGGCGGGCGGGCGCATCGTGTTCGAGGATCAAGCGATTGGCGGCACCCCTGCGCACGACATCGTCAGCCGCGGCCTGGCGCTGGTGCCCGAAGGCGGGCGCTTGTTTCCGTTCATGACCGTCAAGGAAAATCTGGAACTGGGCGCATTCAATCCGTCATCCCGCGCCGGCACGCAGCGCAATCTCGACGAGGTGCTCACCTTGTTTCCGATCCTGGCTGAGCGCGGCACCCAGCTCGCCGGCTCGCTGTCCGGCGGCGAGCGCCAGATGTGCGCCATCGCGCGCGCGCTGATGAGCCATCCCCGGCTGCTCGCACTCGATGAACCTTCGGCCGGGCTGTCGCCGATGATGGTCGAGAAAGTGTTTGACTTCATCCGCGCGGTGGTGGCGTCACGCAATCTCACGATTTTGCTGGTCGAGCAGCATGTCGAGGATGCACTCGAACTGGCGAACCGCGCCTACGTGATGGAGCGCGGGCAGATCGTCAAGACCGGCACCGGCAGCGCCTTGATGGAAGACCCGGATATTCAGCGCGCGTATATGGGGTTGTGAGCTGGCTGGCAAATCTGCCGGGAAACCCGCTGCGAAATCATTTTGTAAGCAGTGCGATTCAACAAGATCGTTGGTGCGAGCCATTCTAAAGCAGTCATCCCGCCACAACCCACTCTGGGAGCCACTCTCAGACTGATCGCCTTGGTCGAAATCGCGCCGCCTACAGTGTGGCGATCAGGTTGCCAAAGGCATCCAGTTCCACCTGCGCGCCCGGGTCAATCACGGTGGTGCAATCGAGTTGCTCGATGATGGCCGGGCCGGTGAAGCGCGCGCCCGCTGGCAGCCACTCGCGCTGATACACCGGCGTCTCGACGTACGCGCCAGCGCTGCTGTCTTGCGCGCGGGCTTGCCCGCCAGTCAACGCGCCCGCCATCCCGTCAGCACCCGCAAACCATACTGGCCTCGTGCCAATCTGCGCTTCGCTTAACGCAGCGCGCGGCTGCGCAGCCGCGATAGCCTTGAGATCAACCGCGCGGCGCTTGCCGATCACCGCCGTCGACAGATTGACCAGCACCGGGCGAATCTCCTTCAGTTCCACACCAAAACGCTGCCAGTACGCCGTCTCAAAGGCAACCTGCAATTGCGTCAGGCTGATGGCAGCAGCAGGCACCGCGACATTGAGCAAATGGCTCTGCCCCTGAAACTGCATGTCAGCCGACAGCACGCAATCAATCCGTTCGACTTCGACCTTCTCGCGCGCAATCGTGGCGCGGCCCTGCGCTTCCTGCTCCGCGAACACATGCGCCATCAGCCCCTCGTCGAGCGACTTGAGCGGCTGGTTGACGGTGCGCACATAGTCGTGCCGCACATCGGCCACAGTGCAGCCAAGCGCATTGGTCAGGCCCGGTCGTGACGGGATCAACACGGTGGGAATGCCGAGTTCACGCGCCAGTGCGCACGCATGCAACGGCCCGGCACCGCCAAACGCAAACAGCGCGAAGTCGCGCGGGTCGTGCCCACGCGCCAGGCTCACCATGCGGATCGCGCCGGCCATCTTGTCGTTGGCAATGCGCAAAATCGCCGCC
>JANOYK010000928.1:0-10086 GCA_031428855.1 Burkholderiales bacterium
GTGGGAGCGCGCGCGCGTCGAGAAAATCAGCGATGGCGCGGTGCTCAAACGTGCGCTCGCCGACGTGGTCGCCGACCTGCTGGCACCGCTGGAGCGCCCGCTTGACCTGAGCCGCGCCAAGCCCCTGGTGGTGATGATTAGCGGTGTCAACGGCGCAGGCAAGACCACCTCGATCGGCAAGCTCGCCAAATACTTTCAGGCCCAGGGCAAGAGCGTGCTGCTGGCGGCAGGCGACACCTTCCGCGCCGCCGCGCGCGAGCAGTTGATGACCTGGGGCGAACGCAACATCGTTGCCGAGATCGCTCACCGCGATGACGAAGGCAGCGGCGATACAGCCGCCGTGATTTTCGACGCGGTGCATGCCGCCGCCGCGCGCGGCATCGACATCATCATCGCCGACACGGCCGGGCGGCTGCCGACCCAGCTCAACCTGATGGACGAAATCAAAAAGGTCAAGCGTGTGATTGCCAAAGCCGACGCCAGCGCACCGCACGAAGTGCTGCTGGTGCTCGACGCCAACACCGGCCAAAACGCGGTGGCGCAGACCAAGGCGTTCGACGATGCATTGGGCTTGACCGGACTCATCATCACCAAGCTCGACGGCACCGCCAAGGGCGGCGTGATCTGCGCGATTGCCAGAGCGCGCCCGAAACCCGTGTACTTCATCGGCGTCGGCGAGAGCATTGACGACCTGCGCCCGTTCAACGCGCGCGAGTATGCCAACGCCCTGCTGGGGCTCGATTGATGCGCGGCACGCTGCTCATTGCGCGCAGCACGCGCGCAATGCTGGCAGTGCCGATTGCGGTGACGCACACGCAGCCATGATCGAATTCTCCGCCGTCCACAAACGCTACCCCGGCGGCTACGAAGCGCTGCGCGGTGTCTCGTTCACGGTCGCCGATGCAGAACTGCTGTTCATCACCGGCCACTCGGGCGCGGGCAAAAGCACCTTGCTCAAACTGATTCCGGTGATCGAGCGCGTCAACGCCGGCAGCGTGATGGTGAACGGCCAGAACGTATCGGCCATGTCCTCCCGCGCGATTCCGTTTTTACGCCGCAACATCGGCCAGATTTTTCAGGATCAAAAACTGCTCTACGACCGCAGCGTGTTCGACAACGTGATCCTGCCGCTCAACGTCACCGGCGTTCACCCCAAGGATGGCGCGAAGCGCGCCCGCGCCGCGCTCGACAAAGTGGGTCTGCTGCCACGCGAAAAGTCGAATCCGATTGCGCTCTCGGGCGGTGAGCAGCAGCGCCTCGCCATCGCGCGCGCCATCGTTAACCGCCCGTCGATCTTGATTGCCGATGAACCGACTGCCAATCTCGATGCACAGTACGCCGGCGACATCGTTGATTTGTTCGTCGATTTCAACCGGGTCGGCGTCACCGTCATCATCGCCACCCACGACGAGCAGGTGATCGCGCGCGCCAGTGCCAAAACCAAAACCCGTTCATTGCGCCTCACCAGCGGACGGCTGGCGGAGGATGCCCGCGCCAGCGCATCTGCCGGTGACACCGCCAACACGGGAGCGCCGGCATCATGATGGCCTGGCTGCGCTTGCACAGCATGGCCTTCGCCGCCACCGTGACCAAGCTCGCACGCACGCCCTTCACCAGCCTGCTCAATATTTTGGTGATCGGCGTTGCGCTCGCGCTGCCGGCCGGGGCCTACACGTTGCTGGTCAATCTGCAAAGCGTGGCGCGCGGCATCTCGGCCGACCCCGAGCTGTCGATTTTTCTGGCGCTCGATGCAAAAAAGGACGACGTGGCTGCGATAGAGCAGCGCCTCAAGACTGAGCCGCTGGTCGAGCGCGCCACCTTCAAATCGCGCGAAGCGGCGTTCGCCGAACTCAAAGCCTCGGCAGCACTCGGCGATGTGCTCAGCGCGCTCAATCAAAACCCGCTGCCCGACGCCTTCGTGGTACGCCTCAAACAAAACGACGCCGATGCGCTCGACCGTCTGGCGCAAAGCGCCAAGACCTGGCCCAAGGTGGAGCATGTGCAAGTAGATTCAGCCTGGGTGCGCCGCGTCGCCGCTGCGCTCAAAGTCGGCCAGCTCTCGGTGCTGGTGCTGGCCGCCCTGCTCTCAGCCGCGCTGCTCGCGGTCACCTTCAACACCATCCGCCTGCAAGTTCTCACCCAGCGCGACGAGATCGAAGTCTCCAAGCTGCTCGGTGCCACCGACGGCACCATCCGCCGCCCGTTCTACTACTACGGCGCGCTGCAAGGCCTGCTAGGCGGCGCAGCAGCGGCGGTGATGGTGTGGGGTGCAATCACGGTCATGAACGCCGGCGTCGCCGATCTCGCGCGCACCTACGCGTCCGACTTCAGTCTGCACATGCTGATCGGCACAGACCTCGCTTCGATTCTCGCGTTCGCGGCAGCCTTGGGCTGGCTCGGCGCATGGCTCTCGGTGTCACGCCACTTGCGCGAGTTCGAGCCGCAGCGGTAGCGACTCCCCTTGTGTGCCAACATGAAGAATCGGCGGAGGAATCAGCGATTGGCGGGCAGGAAAATGGGGTTACTAAACATTGTTGCGTTTTGTTTAGCAACTTTCAAGCACACCGGACAAGCCTGAAACCCGCTCCCAGAGCCATTCTTGTTGACCACATCGGCCAACACCCGCTCCTGCCAACGGTTTC
This sequence comes from Burkholderiales bacterium, assembly GCA_031428855.1. Classification (GTDB taxonomy): domain Bacteria; phylum Pseudomonadota; class Gammaproteobacteria; order Burkholderiales; family JAEUOS01; genus CANJDH01. The sequence goes on from JANOYK010000928.1 coordinate 2,643, forward strand.
AGGCCGGTTAACCGATGCGCATCCGCGGCATCAACTGCCCGCCAGCAGCAGCTTGATGTCGCTCACCAGCCAGTCGAGCTGCTGGCCGTGGCGCACAAACAGGCGCAAGCGCCCTTGTGGATCGAACGCGTAGGAGCCGGCCGAGTGATCCATGGTGTAACTGCCGGGAGACTTGCCCGGCACCTTCTGAAAGAACACCTTGAAATTTTTGGCGACGAACTGGGTCGCTTCGAGATCGCCATAGAGGCCGATGAAGGAGGGATGAAACGCCGGCACGTACTGGGCGAGCAGCGCCTGGGTGTCGCGCTCGGGGTCGATGGTGATGAACAGCACCTGCACCCGCTTGGCATCGTCCGGGCCGAGCTTGTCGAGCACTGACTTCATTTCGGTCAGCGTGGTGGGGCAGACATCGGGGCATTGGGTGAAGCCGAAGAACACCGTGACCACCTTGCCTTTGAAGTCGGCCAGGTTGCGCGGCTTGCCGGTGTGGTCGGTGAGGGCAAAGTCTTTGGCGTAGTCGGCACCGGTGACGTCAGTGTTTTTGAATTGCGGTTTGCCGCTGTCGCAGGCGGTGAGAGCAAGTGAGAGCATGACCGCGACAGTGGCGATGCCCGCTGACCATGACCAAGAGGAGAGCCGGGCGTTCCAGGCGGACTGTCGCATCATGTCAAACCCCTGTGAGCGGAAACACATAGTGATCGGCCAGCAGCGCGGTGAACAGCGCGGCCAGATACCAGAGCGAATAGGTAAAGGTTTTTTTGGCCCAGGCGTCGCTGTAGTTGCGATACAGCTTCCACGCGTACCACATGAAACCGCCGCCGAGCGCGAGCGCGCTCGCGAGATACAGCGCGCCGCTCATGCGGATCACATAGGGCAGCGCGGTGGTGGCGGTGAGCAGGATGGTGTACAGAAAAATGTGCAGCCGGGTGAATTCGGAACCGTGCGTGACCGGCAGCATCGGCAGACCGGAGCGTTTGTAATCTTCGACGCGGTAGAGCGCGAGCGCCCAGAAGTGCGGCGGCGTCCAGACAAAAATAATCAGCACCAGCAGCACCGCTTCTGGCGCAATCTCGCCCGTCACCGCCACCCAGCCGAGCAGCGGCGGCATCGCGCCTGACAGCCCGCCGATGACGATGTTTTGCGGCGTCGTCGGTTTCAACAGCATGGTGTAAATGAAGGCGTAGCCGAGAAACGTGGCCAGGGTAAGCCACATGGTGAGCGGGTTGACCAGCCAGTAAAGCAAGGCGCTGCCGATGAGGCCGAGCAGCGCCGCGAACACCAGCGCCTGCGTGGTCGAGAGTTCGCCACGCGCCATCGGACGCGCGCGCGTGCGTGCCATCTGGGCGTCGATGCGCTGCTCGATCAGACAATTGACGGCAAAGGCAGCGCCGGCGAGGATCCAGATGCCGGCTGCGCCTGCAATCAAAATCACCGGCTCGACCATGCCGGGGGTGGCGAGGAACATGCCGATGACGGCGCAGAACACCGCAAGCAAGGTGACGCGCGGCTTGGTAAGGTCAAGAAACTGACGCCATTTTTTTTCTGGTGCGGCGGGTGCCGCCAGAGCCGCCGCAGGCACGGGAGTGTCCGCCGGTTCAATGCGGTTCATGACATCACCATGGCAGACGGCGCGGGTGCCTGGGCCGGGCGTGGCGCAAGACGGCTGTGCAGCAGCGTGAGCGTGAGCGCCAGCGCCGCCGCGCCGCCGTTGTGCAGCACCGCCACAGCCACCGGCCAGCTAAAGATTACGGTGGAGATGCCGGTCAAGAGTTGCAGCAGCAGCAGCGTGAGCAGCCACTGCGCCAGTTGAATCGATTCCGCAGCCGCCTGCGGATGGCGCAGGATCTGCGCTGCCGCCCACGCCGCAGTGCCGAACACCACCAATGCAAAGACGCGGTGCGTCCAGTGAATCGCCACCAGCGCTTCGACCGGCAGATGGGTGCCATCGGCGCGCACACCCAGGGGCCGCAGCAATTCATAGCCGCTCGCAAAATCAGCCCGTGCCGGAAACACCTCGCCGTGACACAGCGGAAAATCCGGACAGGCCAGTACGGCGTAGTTGGTGCTGACCCAGCCGCCGAGCGCAATTTGCACGAACACGGCTGCGAGCGCCAGCCTGACCCAGCCGCGCGTGGACAGCGTTGGCCGCGCGGCCCCCGGCAGCGGCCCTGGCATGGCACCCGGCGCTGTCGCAGCGAGCCGGGCCGCCATCACACCGAGTGCGCATAACAGCGTGACCGCCAGCAGCAAGTGAATCGTGACAATCAGCGGCATCAGCTTGAGCGTGACGGTCCACGCGCCAAACGCGCCCTGCACGCAGACCAGTATCAGCAGCGCCACCGCGCCGGACAGCGGGGGCGTACCCGGCTGAGGCATAGCGGCGCGCCGCTGCCGCCATGCCAGCGCCACCAGCGCGATGATGAGCACGCCCACCCCCATCGCCAGATAGCGGTGAATCATCTCGATCCAGGCCTTGGTGAGTGTGACCGGGCCAGTCGGCTGCGCGGCTTCGGCGGCCTTGATTGCGGCTTGGGCCGTGAACGGGTTGGAGGTGCCATAGCAGCCGGGCCAGTCGGGGCAGCCCAAGCCCGAATCGGTGAGCCGGGTGAAGGCACCGAACAAAATCAAATCGAAGGTGAGAAACACAATCACCCAGACCAGCTTGCGGGAGCGCGCACCTGCCGCCGCACCGATCTGGCCAGCCCGGCCAGCGCCACGCTGCGCCCATACATAGGCCAGCGGCCCGGCGGCCACAATCAGGCCAAGCAACAGCAGTTGAAGCAGGCTGGGCAGAGACATGGCTTAGCCAATCCGCGAATATTTGAGCAGCCGGTCGAGGTCTTTTTTCATGCGTGCCGGATCCGCATCCTTGGGGAAACGCAACACCAGATTGCCAAGCGGGTCGATCAGGTAAATATGGTCTTGGGCGCGCTGCGGCGCAGGGAATTCCTTGAGCAGCGCCGCGCCGCGTGCGCGCAGCATGCGGGTGCCGTCGTATTCGCGCATCGTCATGGTCGAGAGCGCGCCATCGTCCGTGATGAGCCAGGCGCGCTCGATGCGGTCTTTGTCCTTGCCTTCCATCAGCCGCACCTGGCGCATTGCATAGAGTTTTTTGATGCAGGCCTCTGCGCAATCGCCGCTGTCTTGCGTCACCAGCACCCACTTGCCTTTGAACTCACCCAGTTTGAACGGTTTGCCGTCGAGCAATGTGAGTGCCGCAGCAGGCAGCGGCTTGACCTCGACCAGCGTGCCGTAATTGGTGCGGCCCTCGGTCTTGAGAAAATAGAACGACACATAGGAGGCGATCACCGGCGCGGCGCACACCGCCAGCACCAGCAGCATCTTGAGGCGGCCACTGCGGATCGCCTCGCCGTAAGCGGCTTCACGCGTTTCGAGATGGTTTGGCATGGCGCTCAGTGCGTTTGGTTGCGTTCGATGAAGGTGAAAAAAACAAACAAGACGGCAGTCAATGCTGCCAGGCCGTACCACTGGAACGCGTAGCCGCGATGCTTGGCAGCGGTCATGCCGGCGTTGGTGCCTGGGTTCGCACCCGCCGCCGCCGCACTTCCGACAGAGCCTGCATTCTCCACCATCGCCACGCGCTGCAAGCCGTCGCCGGTATCACTTGTCAGACGCAACACAAACGGTAGCAGATCAACCCCCGCTTGTTTCGACATGGCTGGCAATAGCAGGTTCTGCCAGACCTTGCCGGGCATTTCGTCCGGTTTGATTTCGTAAATACGCCGGGGCGGCAGCGCCGCGCGGCCTTCAATGGTCACGCTGCCGGTCAGCGCTTTCACCGGCGGCAGCTCGGCGCGGCTCTTGCCCGGCGCGGCCCAGCCGCGATTGACCAGCACCACCGCGCCATTGGCGGCACGAAACGGTGTGAGCACGTGATAGCCCGCGATCCGGTTCAACACCTGATTGTCGAGATACATGGTGTTGCCATTGAGAAACTCGCCCTCGGCAAGCAGGCGGCGGCCATCGAGCGGCTCGGCCTCGGCCAGCGTCACGCTGCGCGGCAACGCCAGCGCCGGCGCATTTTGCAATGCTGCATGGCGCGCTTCGATCACGTCCTTTTCCGCGGCGCGCCCGCTTTGCCACTGGCCCGCCGCAAACGCCACCGCAAATACCAGCGCCGCCGCTAGGGTGGGCAGCGCGTGCAGTCGTGGATGGCGGGTGATGCGGAACGTCATGGGGCGGGGCGGGAGCAAAATAGAGGGCAAAATACGGCTTTGCGTTGCGGGTCACATCATGAAAATCATTGCGGTCATCATCATGCTGGTCATTCTCGGCAGCCTCGCCTCGGCGATGGTGTTTCTGGTCAAGGATGGCGGCAAAACCAAGCGCACGGTGAACGCGCTGACGGTACGCATTTCACTGTCAGTGGCGTTGTTCGCCTTTCTCATGTTCGGTTACTGGATGGGCTGGTTCCGGTCGAGTCATCCCTTGGGATAACACCTGGCGCGGAACACACCGCTCTTGCCCCAAACAAAAAACGCCGCATCAACTGCGGCGTTTTTTTTGAGTGGCCGGTGCCGCTTTAGAACATGTAGACCACGAAGAACAGGCCGAGCCATACGACGTCAACAAAGTGCCAGTACCACGCCACCGCTTCAAACGCGAAGTGATGCTCGGAAGTGAAGTGGCCCTTCAGGCAGCGCGCCAGAATCACGATCAGCATGGTGACACCGATGGTGACATGGAAGCCGTGAAAGCCGGTCAGCAAAAAGAAGGTGGAGCCGTAGATGCCGCTGGTGAGTTTGAGGTTGAGTTCCGAATAAGCGTGGCTGTATTCGTAGACCTGGAATCCAAGGAACAGGACGCCAAGGGCGATGGTCAGCGCCATGAACAAATTGAGGCGGCCACGGTTGCCATCTTTCAACGCGTGGTGTGCAATCGTGAGCGTCACGCCCGACATCAGCAGCAGCGCGGTGTTAAGTGCGGGAATCGGGAACGGTCCCATGACGGTGAATTTTTCACCCGCCTCCGGGCCGGCCGTGGGCCAGTGGCCGCCAAAGTCTGGCCACAGCAGCTTGTGCTCCAAGTCACCGAGCCACGGCACCGAGAGCTGGCGCGCGTAGAACAGCGCGCCGAAAAACGCGGCGAAGAACATGACTTCGGAAAAAATGAACCAGCTCATGCTCCAGCGGAACGAGACATCGACCTGGCTGTTGTATTTGCCGGCTTCGGATTCACCGACCACGGTGCCGAACCAGCCGTAAAGCACATAGACCAGCATCGCAAAACCGAACGCCACCAGCCAAGGGCCGGGCAACATGCCGTTGAACCAGGTCGCCGCGCCAATGGCCATGCAAAACAGGGCAATCGAGCCTTTGACCGGCCAGCTTGACGGCTCGGGAATAAAGTAGCCGGTGGGGGCAGCACCTGGGTGGACGGATGCGTGGGCGGGTGCGTGGGATGCGCTCATTTCATTTCCTCAACATTGAATTTGCTGCTATTGCTGTGAATGCTTGCGTGCGTGCTTACTTGTTTGCGTGCTTACTTGTTTGCGTGCGTGCTTACTTTGCGGTCAACATCTTGACCAAAAATACCAGAGACGTGACAAACAGTGCCGCGCCAATCAACCCGGCCACGATCACCTGAGCCGGTTTGATTGTGGCCACGTCATTTTCATGCCCGGCGCTTTTGCGAATGCCGATAAACGACCAGAACACGGCGCGCGCCACTTGCGCCGCCGATGCATTGCGCTCTGCGGGCAGCGCGGCGTCATGCTGCAACTGGGTCATGATGCCTTGTCCCGTCCGGCCACGGTGAAAAACGTGTACGAGAGCGTGATCGTGCCGACATCCTTGGGCAGATCCGGGTCAATCACAAACACCACCGGAAAGCGTTTGGTTTCCCCGGCTGCGAGGGTCTGCTGTTTGAAACAAAAACATTCGAGCTTCTTGAAATACTGTGCGGCGTTGCGCGGCGCGTAGCTCGGAATCGCCTGCCCGGTTACTGCGACATTGAGGGTGTTGACCACTTCGTAGTCCATCTGCACCAGTTCGCCCGGATGCGCTGACAGCGACGCCGCAATCGGCTTGAAGCTCCACGGCAGGTTTGGCCCGTGGCTGGCGTCAAACTCGATCACCACCTTGCGGGTGAGATCAACCTGCGAATTGACCGGCGCAACGTCGGCCTTGAGCAGGTTGTTGATGCCGGTGATTTCGCAAATCTTTTTGTAAAACGGCACCAGCGCGTAGCCGAAACCAAACATCAGCGCCGTGATGACGAGCAGCTTGAGCAAGGTCTCGCGGTTGGCACCGAACGCCTTCGCGTTGGCCGTCACGGCAGCGGGGGGGGCGTCGATGTCCATGTTCAGCCGAACAAAACCCGGTTGGCGATCACGCCGGCAAAAAATACCAGCGCAATCGACAGCAAGACCAGAGCGGTCTTGCCGTTGTTGCGTGGTGCTGGCTGCGAGGGAGCGTTCATGCCGGTGGTGTGCGAGCGGTGGAAGGGTAGGCCAGACAGCGGCGGAGGCACTGCGGTCTTGCTTGAACCGATCCGGCCTTACTTGACCTTATTGGATTATTTAACTTCAGGCGCAGTTTCAAACGTGTGATACGGCGCAGGCGATGGCAGGGTCCACTCCAGCCCTTGCGCGCCTTCCCACGGATTGTCCGGCGACTTCGCGCCACCCTTGATGCACTTCAAGATCACCGCAAGGAAGATCAATTGCGACAACCCGAAACCAAACGCGCCAACGCTGGCCACCGCGTTGAAGTCAGAGAATTGGGTGGCGTAATCAGGGATGCGGCGCGGCATGCCGGCCAGACCGAGGAAGTGCATCGGGAAGAAGGTGATGTTGAAGAAAATCAGCGAGGCCCAGAAATGCAGCTTGCCCAAGCCCTCGTCGTACATGTGGCCAGTCCACTTGGGCAGCCAGAAATAGACGCCGGAGAACATGGCGTAGAGCGAACCGGCCACCAGCACATAGTGGAAGTGCGCCACCACGTAGTAGGTGTCCTGCAACTGGATGTCGATTGGCGTGACCGCGAGGATCAGGCCGGTGAAGCCGCCCATAGTGAACACGAAAATGAAGCCGACCGCAAACAGCATCGGCGTCTCAAAGGTCATCGAGCCTTTCCACATGGTGGCAATCCAGTTGAACACTTTGACGCCGGTCGGGATCGCGATCAGCATGGTGGCGTACATGAAGAACAGCTGGCCCGCCGCCGGGATGCCGGTGGTGAACATGTGGTGCGCCCAGACGATGAACGAGAGAATCGCAATCGACGAGGTGGCATACACCATCGACGAATAACCAAACAGCGGCTTGCGTGCGAAGGCCGGCACCACGTGGCTGATGATGCCGAAGGCCGGCAGAATCATGATGTAGACCTCGGGGTGGCCGAAGAACCAGAAAATGTGCTGGTACATCACCGGGTCACCGCCGCCGGCGGCGTTGAAGAACGAGGTGCCGAAGTGGCGATCG